>JAJRZV010000041.1 GCA_024275095.1 bacterium
ATGTAATCAGGTGGAACGGCATTCATCGCATAGTCCGCTTCCCCTCGCATTAAATGAAGTACGCGGGACACATCGTTTTCCACGATAATAAATTCAACGCAGGAAGGCCTTGATCCATCTCCGGTAAACACGGGACTACTTTTAAGCAAAAGGTCTTCTCCAGGAGTCCACTTTTCCAACACATAGGCTCCGGCACCCGGGGGAGGTTCTGTACGTGGATATGAACATCGGGAAGGGTCTGGAACAATGTACAGCGTAAGTGCAAGTGTCTGAAACGGCACATACGGTTTTTTCAGCACAAATTCCACCCGATATGGACCCGTGACATTTACACTTTCCAATGGCTCCAGTACTCCTGCAGCCGGAGAGGCATGAGCCGGGTTTTTCATCCACCTGTAGGTATATGCCACATCATCGGCGGTAAGCGTGCAACCGTTGTAAAAGCGAACATTCTGTTTGAGATGCACCACATATCTTCGGCCGCTATCTTTTACCTCCATATAAGAGGCAAGATCAGGACGAAGTTTCAGTTCTTCATCAAGACGAAACAATGAACGATATAAAAGCCCGTCAATGCGAACAGAATAAGCATCTCGTGCAGTTCGGGGATCAAGGTCTGAGGGATTTCCTTCTATTAGCACGCGCAAACAATGTCTGGAATTTTGGTTTCTCTCGCATGACAAGTTGGTAAAACACGCACATATAAGAGCAAAGGCAATCAATACAATTGGCCATCTTCTGTGTTTTCTACGAATTGTTCCCATACGTTCTCTGGTGCTATGGTGAATTTTAACCTCTCACTCTTTACAGTGGGCCACGTGTGGTGTCAAGACAGCATCGAAAATGTTTATCACACCTGTGAAAAACTCTAAATAACAATTTCAACCGAGAAGAAAAGAGCCTTTAAGGCGGATAATGTTACTCGTGCCGAAGGGGGGACTCGAACCGCACTCGCTCGCTACCACCACCATCAATAATACCCGCAAAATACAACCAGAATATGCATCCACTCTCTTCTAAAAAACTACACCCGCTCCTTCATATGCCCTGCTCCGCAGGGCCCACGGCTAACGCCGTGGGGCTTCGAGCCTCCCTTTTATACCACTACACCATAAAACCTGTCTTTACGCTTATCCCTCTTTAACGGAAGTACATCTCGTGCCGAAGGGGGGACTCGAACCCCCACACCCTTACGGGTACCACCCCCTCAAGATGGCGTGTCTACCAATTCCACCACTTCGGCAATCGGCCTACATTATGCATTATAATTTGCATTTATAAAGTTAACCAAGTTGGAATTACTTTTCAACACCAGTGGGAGCCTGTGGAAATACACCTGCAGGGGGAGCCTCCTGCTTCTCTATTTTTCTTTCAACAGGAGCCTTATCAAATACGCTCTCACGGTGCGTGGCCATGTAGGCGAGTATGCCAGACGTCAACATAAAAATAGCAGCAAGTACAATGGTAACCTTCTCCAGTACAGTGGGCGCAGAACTTCCAAACACAGCCTGCGTGGATGTACCTCCAAACACAGCTCCTATTTCCGAACCTCTTCCAAATTGAAGAAGCACAATTACTATAAGAAGTACCGATACAACCACGTGGATAATCTTCAAAAGCACAATCATCGTTTCACCTCAATTGCTTCACCATAAGGGTTTTCTCAATTATATCCGCAAAAGTTTCTGTTTCCAAGGAAGCACCTCCAACGAGAAAGCCGTCTATATCTTCCACAGAGGCCAATTCTTCTACGTTGGACGGTTTTACACTTCCACCGTATTGAACGGTCACCTGTGTACCTGTCCCTGCACCGTACCTTTCATCAATCACCTCGCGTATAAAAGCGTGCATTTCTCCCGCCTGCCCGGGAGTGGCATTACGTCCCGTTCCAATAGCCCATACAGGCTCATATGCAATTGTTATTCGTTCAACAATTTCATCGCGTGTGACATCACCCAGCGAAGCGTTCAACATCTCAGAAACCACTTCTTTTTCTCGACCCTGTTCCCTTTCTTCCAGTGTTTCTCCAACACAAAGTACCACCTCCAAACCCGCCTGAAGAGCAGCACGTAATTTTTTCGCTATGAAAAAGCTATCTTCACCAAAAAGGAGTCTCCTTTCCGAATGTCCAAGAATTACAAAATGCACCCCCATTTCTTTGAGCATAAAAGCGGAAATCTCTCCTGTAAACGCGCCTTTCTCTTCAAAGTGACAATTCTGTGCCCCTAGCTTCAATCCTTTCTCTTTGGCCAGATGCACCAACGGTACAAGCGATACGAATGGAGGAGCAATTCCGCATTCGCAGCGATTTCCTGCTGGAGGGAGGGACCACTTCTGAAAAAAATCCAGAGCCTCTTCGGGTCCCTTGTGCATCTTCCAGTTACCATAAATTCTTACAGTACGCCTCCCGGTCATCACATCACCTCAGAGCACGAATTCCCGGCAGTTCCCTGCCCTCGAGAAGATGTATAAACGCACCACCACCTGTAGAAATATATGAAATATTAGCCCACTCTCCCGCCCGGTGAATGGCAACGTCCGTATCACCGCCACCCACAATGGTCATGGCATACGAACGTGCAAGCGTTGAAACCATCGCCAGTGTGCCGCGAGCAAACGGCTCAACCTCGAATATACCCATCGGGCCGTTCCATACAATCGTCCGTGCATCACGCAGCGCCTCTGCAAAAAGCGTAACTGTGGCCGGACCGATATCCACTCCATACCATTTCTCGGGAATTTCCTGAGAAGGCACTACTTCTACTTTTGCACTTTCGTGAACTTTATCAGCCACGACACAGTCAACCGGCAGATAAATTTTCACATTGTTACGATGCGCTTTGGTAAGTATGCGGCGTGCCAGTGGTACAGCCTTCTCTTCCACAAGAGACTGACCAGTAGGAAAGCCCATTGCCCTGAGAAATGTAAATGACATTCCTCCGCCGATAAGGAGTTTGTCCACCATACCCACGAGATGTTCTATGGCCCGGATCTTGCTGGCCACTTTACCCCCTCCGATAATCGCACAGAAGGGCCGCCGCGGGTTATCAAGAGCGCGCTTGAAATAGTTGATTTCTTTTCGCATGAGAAAACCGGCACCCCTTTCCTTCACAAAACGCGGGACAGAAACAATGGAAGCATGCTCCCTGTGACTCACGGCAAACGCATCATTTATGTATACATCCCCCAATGACGCCAGAGCCTTTGCAAACGCCGTGCTGTTGTCTGTTTCTCCTTTGTAAAATCGCAAATTCTCCAAACAGAGCACCTCTCCTTCCTTCATGCGCCTGACCGCCCTTTCCACACCAGGCCCTATACAATCGCTTACAAATTTCACATCTCGAGAAATATACCTTGCCAACCTTTTGGCCACGTTTCTCAGTGAATACCTCTTGACACGTTTTCCACCGGGACGGTCCATGTGGGACATAATGATGACTTTTGCCTCCTCGTCGAGACAATAATTGACGGTAGGAGCAATTCTGCGGATGCGGGTATCATCAAGAATATTACCGTCAGCATCAACGGGAACGTTCAGGTCCACTCGCAATAACACCCGCTTTCCTCGTATGGCTATCTGGTCGAGATATCGGATCTGGGAATCCACGGTTATCTGCGAGAGGCGATGTGTTTTACAAGGTCTACCATTCTGTTAGAAAATCCCCATTCATTATCATACCAGGCAAACACCTTCGCAAAATTCCCATCCATCACGCGAGTACTGGGCAAATCAACGATGGAAGAGTGTGGGTCTCCATTAAAATCCGTGGAAACAAGCTCTTTCTCTTCACACTTCAAAATTCCCTTAAGAGGCCCGGAGGCAGCCCTTATCAGGGCTTCGTTGATATTCTCTGCTGACGTTTCCTTTTCCAGTTCGCAGACAAGGTCCACAATTGAAACATTGGGAGTAGGAACACGAATGGCAACACCGTCAAGACGTCCCTTCAACTCCGGAAGCACCTCTCCCACCGCTTTCGCTGCACCCGTGGTTGTGGGAATCATAGACATACCCGCAGCCCTCGCTCTTCTTATATCTTTGTGAGGCTGGTCCAGAATGCGCTGATCATTAGTGTAAGAGTGAACAGTAGTCATGAATCCGCGACGAATACCAAACTCTTCGTTTAAAACTTTTGCCACAGGTGCAAGGCAGTTCGTGGTACAGGAAGCATTGGATATAATCCTGTGGGAGGCAGGATCCAATTTTTCATGATTGACACCCATTACAATCGTAATATCTGGATTTTTCGCAGGAGCAGAAATGATCACGGTCTGTGCTCCTGCTTCCAGGTGACGCTGTGCTTTTTCTCGTTCTCTGAAAAGCCCTGTACACTCGAGAACAACATCCACGCCCATATCGCCCCAGGGTATACTTGCCGGGTCCCGTTCTGAGAGCACTCTCACCCTCTGACCCCCAACCACAAGTGCATCATCTGTAAATGACACGTCGCGATCGTATATTCCATGAACAGAGTCATATTTGAGAAGATGAGCCAGCACCCCCGGGGTGGTGATATCATTAACCGCCACGATTTCCACGTCGGGATCACCGAAAGCGATCCTGAATACACACCTTCCAATGCGTCCAAATCCGTTAATTCCAATTTTAATACCCATGTCCAACCTCCATTTCCTCACAAAATTGCTTGAGAATGATAAAGGCCATTATCTTTCAAGTCAATCAAGTAGCCCCTCTGCCTCAGCATTGTAATAAGCACCTTTAAGACCGGCCTGATAGCCCACTCTTGAGCGCACAATCCTCACCTTAGAAATAAGCTCGGGATAAACCCTGTGCTTCAGTTCCTGCATAAAATATCCTTTAAAAAGCACCCACGATTTCGCCAAGCCTCCGCCTATGACCACTGCTTCGGGAGCAAGGGTGTTAATCAGACTCCCAACGCCCGCCGCGAGATAATACGAAAATCGCTTAACAATTCGCCGGGCCTTCGCATTACCTTCAGACATTAAAACAAACACGTCCTTTGCTTCCTTTACCTGAGACAAACCCTCTTCCTCGGCATCAATCATAATCCCCTCTGACGAAGCGTATCTCTCCATACATCCACGGTTACCGCAATTACAGGGACGACCTTCCGGCTCCACGGTAATGTGGCCCACCTCCCCCGCCGTCCCCAAACCTCCCCTAAGGAGTTTCCCATCAATAATAACTGCACCGCCGATTCCTGTACCAAGAGTTAACATGATAAATGATGAATATTTTTGACCGACCCCGTCTCTGGCTTCAGCAAGACCATGGAGGTTGGCATCATTTTCAATAATGACGGGAATGTTCACTGAACTGGCAAGTCGTTCTGCCAGCTGAAAATTTTTCCATTGAGGGAAATGTGGTGATTTATACACGGTGCCTGTCCTTTTATTGACAAGCCCGGGAATTCCTGCAGAAACGCCCCGTACATCTACAGAGGGAGTGGCTTGGATTACCTCCCTCGCAGCATCTGAAAGAAAAGTAACGATTGCCTTTTCATTTCTTTTCTCCGGAACAGGGATCGTGAACACACGTGATATTTTGACACCTTTTGCAAAAAAAGCCGCTTTGAGATAGGTACCGCCCAGGTCCAGACAAACAACACCTTCTTGACGTTTTGCAGAACCTTTTTTTTGTGTATTCATAAGCTTACCGGAGAAAGGAAAGCAATCGTTCTGCGCTTTCTGAAAGATCTGTCTCTGGTACTAACTCCACCACCTTTTTGAGATGTTCCCTGGCTTTCTTCTTCATATTGAGCTTCAAATACGCGCGCCCGAGGTTATAGTGAGCTTCTGCATAAAGTGGCGCATACTCCACAGCCTTCTCAAGTTCTTTAACCCCTTCTTTGTACCGTTTTTGCTCCATATACACGAGACCGAGAAAATTTCTCGCCATGGCAAGCCTGGGGGCGAGGTTCAATGCCTCACGCAGTGCCCGCTCTGCTTCCTTGAAGCGGCCGAGCCTGTAATATGCTATGCCGAGATTGGTATAAGCCCTTTCAGGCGTGGGATAAAGAACATCTGAAAGAGCTTTTTGACACACCTCAATCGCCTCTTCGTATCGAGCCGCAGCAACGTACACAGCGCATAGATTATTGTAGTACTCGCCCATCACCTTGTCCCCAGAGAGGTGAATGGCCTGTTTAAGGTGATCTACGGCCCTGTCTAAACGCCCAAGTGCATAATACGTAAGGCCCAGCATGTTGTGCACCTCCGGATTGTCAGGGGCAAACTGCTGGGCTCTGGAGAATTCATTAAGCGCTCTTATCACATCACCCTGAGCAAAGTAGGAGAGACCGAGTTTGTAATGAGTTTCATACTTCTTCGCTGTGTTCGCGCATCCGGCGAACATGAGTATGGCAAATATCATCGGCCAAACACTTTTCACCGGAAACAGAGGTTCAATTTTTCTCATTGTTATCTCCATCAATAATTTTGTACTTCTTCAGCAAATTTTTAAGCGAACCGTTTCTGGAGTCGTCTTTACCTTTCTCACGATGATTTTCTTCATCATCAGGAGCTTCTTCCACAAGTTCGATCGCGTTTTCCTCACCTTGATCAAATGTTTCTTCATCTTCCTCGATTTCTTCAGTAAGTTCTATATCTTCCTCGATCTCCTCTGTAAGTTCAATATGAGAGTCCTCATCCACCTCTTCCTCAAGTTCTAAGGTCCCATCATCCTCGCTTCCCTCGACTTCTTCTTGGAGTGTGATCTCCCCACCAGTGGCTTCTATGAACTCTTCAATGCTTGAATAAAAAAGTGGGCACTGTTCTACAATCTCTGCATCTTCAGCGTCTTTCAAACGACTAACCTTTATTTCTTCCATTACAAAACCCATGGACTCACAAAACTCTACAGCACGCTCGAGCGCTTTATGCACATCTCCAGGAGCTACAGGTCCCGGAGGGGTGTAAAATTCAAGTGACATCACATCAGGAAGGAAAAACACGATGTCAACTTCTACGCCCTTACCCGCCTTTTGAGCAATTACAAAAGCCCTGGCACGCTGGGCCCCACTGGTTTGAGACACAATATCAGGTTCATTAACAGACATGTAAAAAGCCATAAGTTCCTCTCGGTTTATTTTTTTGTGTTTTAACCGAGAATTGTATTTAAACATTTACCCTCTCAGTGAACTCTTTTCGAGGGGTTCAAAATCTGTCATCTTTCTGAACAGAGAAAAGCGACGATAGAGTTCCTCATCGCTCATTGAAATAAGACCTTTCACACTGAACTCTTCTACAGTAAATGATGCAACAACACTCCCCATTACCACTGCCTGCCTGAACGTTACAGGATCTACAGCACCCGAAGAATCAAGATGCCTGTCCAACCAGCCCAGCACACCCCCCGCAAAAGAATCTCCTGCGCCCGTAGGATCTTTGACGGTGTCGAGCGGAAACGCCGGTACAAAGAACACGCCTTCTTTTGAAAAGCAAATGGCACCATATTCACCGCGCTTTACAATAAGGGTTTCGACCCCCCTGGCCTGAAGTTTTTTGTAAGCCCTGACCAGATTGGGCTCTTCTGTAAGAAAACGCAATTCTCCTTCATTCATAAATACAATATCACATCGTTCCATCACCTTGAAAACACTGTCGCGTTTGGAAGAAATCCAGAAATCCATGGTGTCACATGCTTTAATGGAAGCACCTTCGCACGCTGAAAGAACTTTCATTTGAAGGTCAGGGTCAATATTGGCAAGAAATACGATATCGTATTTTTGACCATCCATTTTCGTTCCGGGATCAAATTTTTCAAACACGTTCAACTGTGTGTCGAGTGTATGGGCAGTGTTCATATCATACTCGTACCGTCCGACCCATCTAAAGGTCTGTCCTTCTGCCACTTTCACGTACTCCAGTGAAATACCGAGCTCCTCGAGAAGGCGCCTGTCATCATCCCGAAAGTCTGTGCCAACCACACTTATTGGAATCACACGTGTGAATCGAGAAGCGGCAATGGAGAAATATACTGCAGAACCACCCAGTGCTTCCTTTACACGGCCAAAAGGGGTTTCGATCGTATCATAAGCAATACTCCCTGTAACAAGAATACTCATGAGATGTACCTGGAAATAATTATTTTCAATTTTTCCTTAACATCCCCAGATATTACAGAAGGTGATGTAATAATGGCATCTTTTAATGCACTCGCGCAGCCACATTCTGCAGTAAGTTCGTTCACATGAGCTGCAACCTCAAGTGCCACCTTCCGGGCTTTGTGAACGTTTTCATTCATTGTTTTAATAATTTCTTCCACGGTTACAACCTCGCTGGATATACGCCAGCAATCATAATCCGTCACAAGCGCAAGAGTGGCATAACATATTTCTGCTTCCCGTGCCAGTTTCGCTTCTGTTGCATTGGTCATGCCTATAACGTCCACTCCCCACGAGCGATATGTTAAAGATTCTGCTCTGGAAGAAAACTGGGGCCCTTCAATACATACATACGTACCACGCGAAACTTTCCCGGTAACCCTGCGAACACTTTCTTCCAGCAATGCTGAAAGTTGTGGGCAAACCGGATCTGCCATCGATACATGCGCTACAATTCCATTTTCAAAAAAAGTGCTCTTACGCCTATACGTCCGATCAATAAACTGTTCAACCACCACAAGGTCCCCTGGCTTCACTTCTTCCTTCATACTTCCCACGGCACTGACGGAAAGAATTCTGTCGACACCAACACTTTTCAAAGCATAAATGTTCGCCTGATAATTAATATCCGATGGACTGTAACAGTGTCCACGCCCGTGACGAGAGAGAAATACCACATCGCTCCCCCCCAATCTCCCAAAGATGAGTGCATCTGATGGATCACCAAATGGAGTTTTAACAGTTCTCTCTTCCAGCACCTCCAGTTCTTCCATTTGATACAAACCACTCCCTCCAATGATTCCCAAAAGTCCCATTATCACCTCCCTCGTACTGAAAGATTCAACTGGCCGGCACCTCTGCCAAAAGGAATTTTATCGTGACGCCCTCTCTCCTTCAATAAAAGGAGTTTTGCCCTGAAGATAGGTGATACCAAGCTGTCCACAGGCCGCTTTTACTCCCTTCGCCTTGCTTTCCCGCACAGTAGTAAGTATGCTCCTGTCAAGAAGTTGTTTTTGAAAAACTCTCACACGTTCCGGGCTGGGTCTCTTCCACTGAGAACCTGGTATTTCATTATACGGAATAAGGTTAACCTTACACCTGAAAGTAATCAGTGATGCCAGAGTGCTGGCATCTTCTGCGCTATCGTTAAAGTTTTCAATCAGAAGATATTCCAGGGTAATCAACCGCCGTACCCTGGAAGCAAGTTCCTTTAATGTTTTGAAAATATCGTCCAGTGGAGCTGCTTCAGCTGCCCGTGGCATTATCGCCCGGCGGCGGTTTTCATCTGGAGCATGGAGAGAAACGGCCAGGTTGGCACTACATTGCTCAACAAACTTTTTCATTTTATCAGGCAGACCTATTGTGCTTACTGTAATGCGTCTGGGAGAAATCTGAAACCCCTCTTCCGCTGATATCGTCCCGATAGCCTGAATTACCTCTTTCATATTCAACAACGGTTCTCCCATTCCCATAAACACCACATTGGTTATTCCTTTATTCCACCTGTTCAGGGCGTACCGGTGCATCCATATCAGTTGTTCGAGAATTTCGCCTGAAGAAAGATTTCTGAAAAGGCCAATGCGTCCCGTGGCGCAGAATGTACAGGCAAGCGCACATCCTGATTGAGACGAAACACAAGCCGTGATACGGTCACCATCCGGCATCAACACACTTTCAATGGGGTATCCTTCAACAGTGGCGAAAAGGAACTTCGCGCTTCCGTCATCGTCTTTGACAATTCCTTTCAGGTGGAGAGAACCCAAAACAAAAAATTCCTCCAGCACAGAAGCAGCAACCTTACCAAGTCCTTTAACCGCCGCAAACGAATCTACTGCTCGTTTGTAAAGGAACTGAAAAACCAGCTTTGCTTTAAAAGGCTGTATCTTTTTCTCCAGTAAAAATTCCGAGAGCTCTTTTAAAGAAATTTCATAAATATTTTTTTTACCGGCACCGCTCATCACGGTGTTTCTATTTCAGGAAAAAAGAATCTTATTTCCAGCTTCGCGTTCTCAACTGAATCAGACCCGTGAATAGCGTTTTTCTCCACATCCGTGGCGTAAAGTTTACGCAAAGTACCCGGCTCGGCCTTCGCCGGATCCGTCGCTCCCATAATATCCCTGACCCTTTTAACAGCATTTTCTCCTTCCAGAACCGCTGCTATACAGGGCCCGGA
>JAJRZV010000042.1 GCA_024275095.1 bacterium
ATCATCATATAACCTCCTGGGCAAGAGGATGAAAAGTATCAGAAAATACAAATTCAAAACCAGGAAGTTTCCTTTTTGAGATTTTCTCACCCCATCCAGGAATATGAGAAAAAGGATTTTATCTGCATTTTCTTCATCAGGCAGGATTTCCATCACTTTGAGCCTGCGTTTTACTTCTTCGAACAGTCTTTCAAGCTGATTTATGGTGTAGATGAATCTCCTCGTCTCAAGGGGGAATTCAAGGAATCTGAGGAGATCATCAAAATTTTCCTCCCATAGCTTCACCACCTTCGGATAAATGCGCTGAAATTTGATTTTGAAATCCTCAAGAGCCTGTTTTGCTTTTTCTTTGTTTTCTGCCCGGTAAATCCTCTTGAGCATAAAAGACACTTTAGCCCTGTCACATACCCTTACCCTGGAAAGTGTGTATCTTATCGCATGCATTACGCATCTTTGATACTTCGAAGACGGAAAATGCCTCAATACCCGTTCTTTGAGCCCTTTAAGAACGTCTCAGACAAAAAGATGAACGTGCTTAACGCCTCTTTCCTTAAGCTCCTCAAGTATCTCATCCCATATCCCGGCACTTTCTCCCTCACTTCCTCCAAGCCACCACCCCAGTATTTCTCTACCCCCATCTTCTTTTATCCCCAAAGCCACATATATGGGCTCCTTTGATATTTTTGCCCTCCTCAGCGAAAAATACGTGGCATCAAGAAATATCACTGCGTATCTCTCCTCAAGAGGTCTCTTTCTCCATTTTTCCACCTCCTCCAAACCCACCTCTGCCATCCTGCTTATGGTAGATGCTGATAGTTTCGCCCCATATAATATCTCAAGCACTTCTGCCAGTTTCCGCTGCGATATGCCTGCTATGAAAAGTGCCTTTATCACTTCTTCTACGTCTGCCGTATATTTCTTCCTGTAGGGCAAAATCACGCTCCTGAAGTTCCCATCCCTCGTCCTCGGCACCCTCAGGTCCTCTATCCCCATAAGCCCGGCCCGAAGCTCCCTCGTGTAACATCCGTTACCTTTCGTCCCAGGATGATTCTTTAAGTATTCTTCCCTCTCCTCCAACATCATCTCCTCAAGTGCCTTCTTTACCATCTCCTTCGGAGTTATATAATTTCCTTACCATTTAGTTCTCTCTTCATTTTTCACCTCCTGGGTTTTTGGTCTTTCTCTCGCCCAGGAGGTTATTTTATTTTCTATATAGGGGTTTTCCGCGGGTATGTTCCTGGCACCCGTTACCTTCATGCTATCTCCCCAGACACAATTCATAATACACAACCAAAAACATCTAATATTTTTTGTTTATATAGTTTTTAATGCATTCCCTCTCGTTTGGCGTGCTGGCCTGTGATCTTCGTCACACCAGTCCGGTAAAAAGCAGCGTAATTTGTTGCTGTATAAATAAATTGTTCGTCAATAAATATATTTATCTCCTTTTATATGATTGACACGCAGGGCGAATACAAGATAACATATTTACATCGTGGGGCGTGCCCGAGGGAGCAAATATTTTTATCTGGCTGTTACATTATCCATTCTAAATCTCCTGGGGTGTACACAGAAGGACCGTTTTGTTCCTCTTCCCAGGGAGGTGCAACCGTCCCTGGTTTATACCGACGAAGCCACGAATATTGAGGTTCGAGGCGATAATTTCCTGCCGTCATTCTTGGTCAACCCCGCTGCAAGCGCTGCGGTAAGGACTGTTGAATATCCGGCAGTTGAACTGAACCATTTTGACAAAGAGCTTACACAGCCGGTTCGCCTCTCCCTCGTTCAATGGAATTCTTCCGAACACATGATAGTACGTGTCCCTGCTGGCATGCCTGAAGGATACTATGACTTGTACGTGATTAATCCGGATGGAAGTCGGGGTGTTCTTGAAAAAGCCCTGCGGGTTTCCCGGTTCAAAGAGGTTGTTATGGATGATGCAATACCGGGTGAAATTTCCAACTCGGCCACTACCACCGTGGAAATCACCGGTGATAATTTTGTCGAAGGCCTCACGGTGGTGATCGGAAATCAGGTCTTTTATCCCGAGGTGATCTCACAGCAGGTCATTAAAATTACCATCCCCGAGGGTTTCCCTGCAGGTGAGTATTTGCTGTATGTTTATACCCCGGAAGAAGAACCACAGGTATTTGTTTCCTCGTTCAGACTCACGGTTCTGGAGGGAGCCTCTGTAAGTGTGGTTTCAATAAGCAATCCCGCCTCAGTATCACAGGGTCAAAATGATGTGAAAGTGGAGGTTGTACTTTCTAATCCGGGTGAGGCGCCGCTTCGCGTTACTGAAATCAACCTGATTTTTCAGATGGACGGGGTTGACCTTGCTGACGATTATACGGTCGCGCCCGATGAAGATAACCCGGTGATAATAGCGGGTGGAGGCACTGGTGTATTTCTCTTCAGTGTGAATGTAGCACCCGATGCTTTAACCGGCCATGTTGATATTGGAGTGAGAGTGTACGGCGCAGATGTGCTTTCGGAAACACCGGTAAGCGATGAACGATTGCTATCTGGGTGGAGGGTTGATGTACCTCCCAGTCTCGTATACGTGCCGAATACGCTTTCTCCATCGCAGGTATGGCAGGGAGATCTGGTCGCATTTACATTGCAGGTGACAAATACCGGTGGTGTGGGTGTAACCTTCACCCAGGGGACAGTAATGTATTTCGGAGACGGCAGTGTCACATTTTCCGCCGTGATTACAGCCACCACCGGGGGTGACCTTTTTGTGGATGCCGGTGTCACGGAAACAATATTTTTTTCGAGCGAACTCATTCCTGGCACCATTATTCCAGACTCATATCCTGTTAATGTGACCTTTTCAGGAACCGACACGAACGAGAGTTCTTATGTCAGCACTTACTCGCTGGGTACAAGTGGTACCGTGACCATTCTTGCAGATACAACTCCACCGGATACTTTCATCGATTCAAGCCCTCCAAGCGTGACAAGTGATACCTCGGCGACATTCGCATTTTCGTGTAATGAAGCCTCGTGTACCTTCGAATGCGACCTGGATAGCGGGGGATGGTCCGCGTGTACTTCTCCTCTCACGTACACCGCACTTGCTGATGGTTCTCACACCTTCTCCGTGAGGGCCATAGACGCCTCCCTCAATGTGGACCCGACCCCTGCAACCTACGTGTGGGTAATTGATACTATTGCACCTGATACGTCACTTCTGTCTTATCCCGCTGATCCCACTTACGTGACCTCGGCCACATTCACATTTTCCTGTAATGAGGCATCATGCACATTTGAGTGTGATTTGGATGGTGCAGGATATACGTCCTGCAGTTCTCCTCAGACATACGATAATCTTTCCTACGGCACCCATACCTTCTCTGTCCGGGCTATCGACGAGGCGGGGAATGTGGACACTTCACCGGCAGCTTATACCTGGACAATAAAAAGAAGGGCGGTGCTCAGCATAAACACGGTATTCACCACGCCTGAGTACGTATCCCAGGGACAGGAAAACATCCCCGTAACCATCACCGTAAGCAACCTTGGGGATGCTGACGCAAATATTACCTACGTTGCGCTTACTTTTACAGGGACGGCAGATCGAACCTCTGAGTATACTGTCGTTCCGGATCCTTCCAATCCTTCGGTGATTACAGGTGGAAGTGAGGAAACATTTACATTTTCCGTAACTGTTTCTTCTTCTGCAACCACAGGGGAAATAATTGTGATAGATGCCGTCATTTACGGCACAGACGTGGATTTTGGAAATGTGGTTACTGATGATTCGGCAACGACCACCGATTCGTGGATAGTTCAGGTGCCGTGTACACTTGATGTGACCCTGTGGGCGTATCCAGCCACCGTCTCAGTTACCCACTCGTTTGTGGTGTCCATGACCGCGACCAATACAGGGGAAGCGTCCTGCCTCCAGGTAACACCCCTGGACCTCTTTGTTACAGGCACAGGAAGTGTGGTGCTCAGCTCTGGTCCTGATCCCCCGTCTGTAAATACTCTCACGGGCGGGTATTCTGCTTCGTTCACCTGGGTTTATGTGGCAAAGGCGACAGGATATGTCAATTTTATCGGGGCCGCGGCTGGCTACGATGCCAATACCGGTGAACTCGAGCTTTCTCCGTACGAGCAATCCAACAGCGTAACCATTACCCTTGCTGAAACGGCTTATTTAGTGACTTACGTATACGCCGTTCCGTTTTTCGTGTTTTCGGGTGAGAGGATTTACATTGATGTGCGCGTGGAAAACCAGGGAAGCAACAGCGCGACGAATGTGACGCCTTCTCCAGTTACCTATATCGGTTCCGGCAGCGCGGTGTTTGAAGCCGGACCTTTTCCATCCTCTGCCACCATTGCACCTGGAGGGGTCACGGAATTCATCTTTTATTTCAGGGGAGAATCTCCTGTAAGCGTGACGTTTTTTGCCAGTGCCTCGGGATATGATTCTGTCACGGGAGACTACACTGCATCCAGCACGGCGCGGTCCAACGAGGTTGGTATATCTGAAACAACTGACTGTATCTCCAACGAGGTCATCGCTGATGCAGGAGAGAACCAGGCCATTACCTGCGGTGGATGTGCTGTTATCGGCGGTTCACCCGCGGCGTCCGGTGGAGTGGGGCCGTATCTCTATCGCTGGAGTCCGGCGGAAGGACTTGATGACCCGACTGCCCCGAATCCGAATGCATGTCCTGCTCAGGACACTGTGTACACCCTTATAGTCATAGACTCCCGTGGATGCAGAAGCCGGGAACGTTCCACGGTGCTTGTGGATGTTACAGATGCTCCTGTTGCCAGCATTTCCACCACGCCTGACCCACCGGTGGTGTGCACAGGCGATCCCATAACGTTCGATGCCTCGGGCTCTACAGGCGGCACAGCGTATTACTGGGATTTTGAGGGTGACGGCATTATAGACTCCACAGACCCTGTAACCACTTATGCCTATACATCCACAGGGATTTACACAGCGCACCTTTACGTTTCTTCTGAAGGCGGTTGTGTGGACGAGGCGAGTGTGGATGTTTACGTGGGTGAGCCGGGTGGTCCTGTGGGGCCCGTGACACTGACAGCCTCGCCCGGGAGCATCACGGCCGACGGATTGAGCACCTCCACCATCACATCCAGCGACATCGTGGACTGCACCGGTGCTCCTGTTGCAGCCACCGTGTACGTCACCATAATGGCGGACAAGGGCGTTATCACCACACCTGATGCACTCACAGGCACTCCGGGCATTCAGGTGTACGTGAACACGGGCAGTGTCTCTTTCACGCTTCGTTCGGATAAATTCGAAGGTGAAGCAGGCGTGCATCTGGTTTCTCAAAACATGCTGGCACGGGGCTACACATCCGTGACGTTCACGCCTCCTTCAAGCAGTCCGCCGGTGGTGCTGGAATTTTATCCCTCTGGCTGGACGGACGAAGAAGTTGAGAGTGTCACTGTGAGATTCAATAAGCCCATGCAGGCCTCTACCGTCGAGAATTCCAGCAACTTCCAGGTGTTGAGAGATGGTGTTAGCTCCGTGACCGGAACGAGAAGGTACTATCCTTCCCATTACACGGCAGTATTTATTCCGTCAGAGCCACTTAACACGAGGTCAAATTTTTACAAGGTG
>JAJRZV010000043.1 GCA_024275095.1 bacterium
CGTAAATATATCAATACTGTTTCAATATGTCACTGTGGTTGGAGTGTGGCTCTCAACATCTCTATAACATCAAGGTTTTTAATTTATTACTTGACTATTAAATCTTTCATAATATAGTGTCACTTTCATGGGGAAGCCTAAGAAGGCAACCAAGAAAAAAGTGAGCGTGAAGGAAGTGGAAGCCATTGTCAGCGAACTGCGTATTGGTGAAGTCATCAAGCGCCTGCGCAGAGCCAATCGGTGGTCACGAAGAGAACTGGCCCGGGCTGCAGGCATTTCTCCTGCCGCGGTGTACAAGATCGAAAACGACCAGATGGTGCCTACAGTGGCCACAATTGTGAAAATTGCCCGTGCACTTAGAAAAAATATCCAGGATATCCTTTCTATTGATGCACACGAGGAATTTACTGTTGTAAAAAGCGGGGAGCGTCTTCGATTTAATACCCCGGAATTTCCCATGACTGTGGAACGGATTTCCGGTGAACTGGCAGGACGCCGACTGGAAGCGGGGATTATCGTGTTGAAGAAGGGATCTCCTGTGGCCAAGAAACCCATGATCCACGAAGGAGAAGAAATACATTTCATACTCAAGGGGAAGGTCTCGTACACCATAGGTGGTCAGACAGTTGAACTTTCCAGAGGGGATAGCATTCACTTTTTCGCCCGCAACCCTCACACCTGGAAAAACGTGGGAGAGGGCGAGGCTGAGGTTCTCGTTGTGATTACACCTTCCCCCTTCGTGTAAAAAGCTGATATAAAAGCTTCATGTCTTCTGAGTGGCGGATTGTTTATGCTGCCGAGGGGGTTGCTGTATTCGAGGCCTATAACATTGTACAGAAAGCACCGTCTCATCTAAGGGAATGGAAGCATGATTTTTCGTTTGCCACGTGCATGGTCACCAGGCACCGCTCTTCATCCTGGCTTTCGCGCGTGATTACCACCCTGAAAAGAGGGAAGGGCCGCTTTGTTGCACGCACTTACAGGAAACTTTGCGATAACGGTATACCGGTACCTTCTCTTTTTTTTGTAATTGAACAATGGCGGGGAGGCTTTTATAAAGGCGCCTGTATGGGCTGGCATTTTATTTTTTCTTATATCAATTTGCGGGACTGTCTCGGAATAAAAGAGTGGTGGAAACATTATATTCCTTCTGCTGCCGGGTTGCTGAAAAAGATCCATGACAGAGGCTTTTTCCACGGTGATTTTAACACGGCGAACATCCTCTTTGACGAAAGAGGTCGGGTATATGTAATCGATATTTTGAGGACAAGGCGACTTACGTTTCCTTCTCTTATGTGGCGTGTCATTGATATGCTGAGCCTGGAGCTCACGCACGAACAATATCGTTTGTTTCTTTTTCATTACGGGTGGAGATCCCGTTTGGCTGCTACAGGAGTTTATATTCTTTCTCTCGTGCGACGCGCGTATAAAATTTCACTGCGGTCCTTCAAGTGGGCGCTGGAAAGGTACATTTTTACCTGGTAGAATGTCTATACAGTGCGGTCTTTTCTAATTCTCATAGCGACAGGCCTTTTTGGAACATGGTGGATCACTTCTTGTGCCCATGTTCTGCCTTCTTCGGGACCTGAGAAAAGGAAAGAAACCTCTGTTGAAGCATACGGGGAATCACAAACATACACAGAAGAGCTGACCGGCGATATTATTGGAATACTTGAGAGTGTTGAGCTCGCAGAAGAGGCTGAAAAGTCCGTTCCTTTGGAGGAGCAGTTTGATATTCCTGTTGCTCTTAATGAGAAAGTTCAGTTTTTCATTAATTATTTCACCGGGAAAGGACGCTCAATTTTTTCGCGCTGGCTCCAGCGCTCCACCCAGTATATGGATTTGATGAAGTCCATTCTCCGCGAAAATGGGCTTCCGGAAGATCTCGTTTACATGGCTCTTATCGAAAGCGGGTTTAATCCTCATGCGTATTCTCGTGCACGGGCTGCAGGACCCTGGCAGTTTATGAAGGCCACTGCGCGACGCTATGGTTTGAGAGTGGATTTCTGGGTGGATGAGAGGCGTGATCCCATTAAATCCACCATTGCAGCTGCAAAGTACCTGAAGGACCTTTACGAAACGTTTGGCCACTGGTTTTTGGCAGCGGCTGGATACAATGCCGGTGAACGAAGGGTTCTGAGGGCGATGAGGGTGACGGGCAACCGGGATTTCTGGTATCTGGCCCGGACACGCTATTTAAAACGCGAGACCCGTGAGTATGTTCCCAAGCTCATTGCTGCAGCACTCATCGCAAAAAATCCGGAAAAGTATGGATTTAAGATAGACCCTCTTCCTCCGTTTGAATTTGATGTGGTGAATGTCGAAGGTGTTGTTGACCTCGCTGTTGTGAGTCGCGTTTGTGGGATCAGATTTAAACAAATTCGCAGGTTGAATCCCGCGTTGAGGAGATGGTTCACCCCGCCCGACGTGAAGGTTTATCCCCTGCGAGTGCCCAAGGGAAAGGGAGAGAGCTGTCAGCGTGCGCTCAAGCGTGTGCCCAGGAAAAAGTGGGTTCAGTTCAAAAAGCACAGGCTTCGCCGGGGTGATACGTTGTGGGAGCTGGCGCTTAAATACAGGACATCTGTCCGCGAAATTATGCGCCTCAATGGTTTGAGAAATCCGAGGCGAATTCGCCCGGGTATGACTATTGTTTTACCTGTAAGAAAGGATGCCAGACCACGTCGTATATACCTGGGAAGAGGACGTAAGTTGTATGTGACAACCAAAGCGCCCGGACGCAAGGCCGTATTTTACAAAGTAAGACCCGGAGACACACTGTGGGATATTTCCAATCGTTTTGGAGTGAGCATCAGGGATCTCAAGCGCTGGAATCGCATTCCCCGTCGCAACCTGCTCAGGCCCAACGATACGCTCGTCATTTTTTTAAGAACGGACAGGGAAGGATAATTCAATTATAAAAAACAATTTTTAAGGAGGGATTTATGGCAGGACCATCTCCCAGTGTTAAAGATCTTCTTGTTTTGGAGAGCCCGGAGGCGGAAAGACCCGGGCGCGGGGTTTTTCGTTTTTCCGACCGCTACTCAGTGTTTGACTGGGGTGAAATGCCCGATCACATAGAGGATAAAGGCCGGAGTCTGTGTGTTGTAGGAGCATATTTCTTTGAAAAAATGAAGGAAGCGGGCATTCGTACCCATTATAATGGTGTTCGGGTGGGAGGAAAATGTGTCAACTTGAATTCAGCGACTTCTCCTCCGGAAGAGATGGAGGTTACGCTGGTGCGTGTCATTCCTCCGCAATTGAAGAACGGCCGTTACGACTATTCAGCATATAAGGATGTTCACCGCAATTACCTTATTCCTCTGGAGGTGATTTACAGAAATGCCTTGCCACATGGTTCAAGCGTGTTTCGGCGCCTGGAAAAAGGCGTTTTAAAGCCCGAAGATCTTGGAATTGATCATTTCCCTGAGCCAGGTGAACGCCTTCCTCAGCCCTATTTTGATCTTTCGACAAAGCTGGAAAGCACCGATCGTTACATTACCTGGAAAGAAGCCGCGGAAATTGCTGGGATTACTGATGAAGCACTTGAAGAGATAAAACAGGTGCTATTTTCCGTGAACAATTTGATTACAGAGGAAGTGGAGAAGCTGGGACTGATCAATGAAGACGGAAAAATAGAGCTGGCATATGATGGCGAAGGTCGTCTTATGGTTGTGGATGTGGTGGGAACCATGGACGAGTGTCGTTTTTCATACAGGGGTTTTGCTGTATCAAAGGAAATTCTGCGGATTTACTATCGTAAAACTCCGTGGTACCAGAAGGTGGAAGAGGCGAAAAAGAAGGACCCTGTCAACTGGAAGAATTTTGTTGATGAAGAGCCGCCTCATCTCCCCCCGGAAGTTAAAAAGGCAATAGAAGATACCTACCGGGCCTTTGCCAATGACTTGACGGGTCGTTCCTGGTTTGAGAATGTACCTTCCTTCGCTGAAGCGGTGGAACACCTCCGGCAGGTAATGAAAGAGGCCTGAAAAGGCTTTATTCTACAGTTACGCTTTTTGCCAGATTGCGGGGCTGGTCCACGTCGGTGCCTCTCAACACAGCAACGTGATAAGCGAAGAGCTGAAGAAGAGGTGAAAGCGCGAAGGGCGAGATGAGAGCCTCTTCAAGATGCACGGTAATAATGTCATCTGCAAGTGCAGCCAGTTTTTCACTGGTAAAGGTTGAAAAGGCGATGATTTTACCTTCTCGTGCCTTAATTTCTTCCATGTTACTCATGGTTTTGACGGCAGTGTGGTCGTTATGTAAAAAGAACACTGAGGGCATGTTTTCATCGACCAGGGCTAAGGGACCGTGCTTCATTTCTCCGGCTGCGTAGGCTTCTGCGTGAATATAGGAGATTTCCTTAAGTTTTAATGCTCCTTCCATTGCTACCGGCCAGGAAAGTCCCCTTCCCAGGAATAAAAAGTTCTGGTATCTGAAGTATCGTCGCGCGACCTCTTCTATGTGGCTTTCCTCCTCAAGTGCTCTGTGAACAGTACGGGGTATTTCCAGCACGTGCTGGGTGATGTCCTTGAGGGCGGGTTTGTCCAAACGTCCCTTATGCCAGCCCAGTGCCAGTGCTAATAGAAGCAACGCTGCCACCTGTGCTGTGAAGGTTTTGGTAGAAGCCACTCCTATTTCAGGTCCTGCCCAGGTGAAAAGCGTGTGTTGCGCCTCCCGGGTGATGGTGCTCCCCACCACGTTGGTTATAGCAAGCACCGTGGCACCCCGCCTGCGAGCCTCCCTTACGCTTTCCAGGGTATCGGCTGTCTCTCCTGATTGGGACACGGCCACCACAAGCGTGTTTTCATCTATGGGGGTGGTGCCGTAGCGAAACTCGGACGCGAGTTCCACCCACGAAGGAATACCGGCAAGCCCTTCCATGTACACACGTCCCAGCAGGCATGCATGCCACGATGTTCCACATGCTACAAACACGATGCGGTTTGAGCGTGCAAGTTCCCGAGCCGGGAGGTCGTCGAGGGTAATGTAAGGTTCGTGTTGAAGAATTCGGGGTCGTATGGTGTTGGAAAGGGCTTCCGGCTGCTCATGAATTTCCTTGAGCATGAAGTGCTTATAACCGCCTTTTTCCGCCATGGCCGGTGTCCAGTCGAGATGGCGCTGTTCGCGGTGGACCATCATCCCCTCGCTGTCGAAGATTTCCACATTGTTGTTTTTCACAACAGCGACGTCACCATCTTCCAGAAAGGTCACATTGCGTGTGAAGGGAAGCAGTGCGGTGACATCCGAGGCGAGGAAATGTTCTTTTTCTCCGTGACCCACGACGAGCGGAGCACCCCTGCGTGCACCTATTAATATATTGCGGTCTTCAAACAAAGCAACAATGGCGTACGAGCCCTCTACGTTTTTAAGAGCTTTTGTTACAGCTTCACAGGGGTCGCCGCAACGGGCATATTCTCGGGCTACCAGATGCGATATGACTTCTGTGTCTGTTTCGGAAATGCACCTGATGCCTTCTCTCTCCAGTTCTTCCCTCAGTTCACGGTAATTTTCTACAATTCCGTTGTGTACGATGGCCACAGCCCCCGAAACGTGAGGATGGGCGTTGATATCTGAAGGCTTACCGTGGGTGGCCCAGCGGGTGTGACCAATGCCGATAGAGCCGTTTACACTCTCCTGCTGAACAAGTGTTTCCAAATGAGAGATTTTTCCCCGGGTTTTGATGACTTTGACTTTCCCGTTTTCCCGTACTGCGATACCCGCAGAATCGTAACCTCTGTACTCAAGCCTCCGCAACCCTTCGATGAGAACTTCAGCTGCTTTTCTTTCACCCACGTATCCTACGATTCCACACATCAGGACCCCTTTTTTCGTTTTTTTCGCGCATATCCTTCAATGTTCTTTTGAGGAGCTCGTGAAATGCCAAGGGCCCCGGGAGGTACGTCTTTTGTAATGGTGGACCCTGCACCAATGTAAGCACCCTGACCTATTTTCACAGGAGCGACAAGTTGACAGTCACTGCCGATAAACGCTCCGTCACCGATAAAAGTGGGATGTTTTTTTACCCCATCGTAATTACACGTAATCACTCCCGCACCCACGTTTACACCTTTTCCCACGGTTGCATCACCGAGATAGGTGAGATGATTCGCCTTGGAACCTTGGCCGAAAGTGGTGTTTTTCATTTCCACGAAATTGCCCACCCGGGCCCCCGAATCCACGCGCGTTCCCGGCCTCAGGCGTGCGTACGGTCCGATAAGACACTCCCGGCCGATCCGAACCCCTTCCAGATGGGTAAAGGCGAGGATTTGAGTAAAGGCACCTATAGAAGAGTTTTCCACATATACATGTGGGCCGATAATTGCACCTGCCGAAATTTTTGATTTGCCAAGGATAAACGTGTACGGAAAGATTTCCACACCTTTTTCCACACGCGCATCCGGGGAAATCCAGGTGCTTTCAGGATGGTGAATGATGACTCCTCGGTTCATGAGTTGTTCGTTAATTTCACGTTGCAAGGTGGTGAGGCAGAAATGAAAGTCAGCAGGAGTGTTGACGCCTGAGAAAGGGATCATGGATGAAAATTTGATCACTTCTACTTTTAATCCCTGGGAAGCCATTATGCCTGGCACATCGGTAAGGTAGTACTCACTTGTGCTTGAAAGTTTGAGTTTTTCGAGAAAGGGCCACACCTCAGGGGCTTGAAATGCATAAACTCCGGTATTGACCTCTTTAATGTTTTGTTCCTTAGGACTGAGGTGCCGAGCTTCTTTGATTTCTACAAAAGAATCATCCGCATCTCTTATGATACGTCCGTAGTGTCCGGGACTGTCCAGATGAGCAGATGCTACTGCACACAAAGCCGATGTGCGAACCAATCGTCGGAGGAGAGAGCCTTTGAGAAGAGGTGTATCACCCATGAGTACCAGTACAGTACCCTGGAATCCTTTGAGTGCATCGCGGGCTGTGAGAAATGCGTGACCTGTTCCCAGCCTTTTTTCCTGAACCACTACGTGGGCGTTATATTCCCGGGTGATTGATGTTACTTTTTCCTTGTCCTTTCCCACGACAACCACTACTTTTTGGGGTTTAAGAGAAACGGCAGCATTGAGCACGTATGAAAGAAGTGGCTTTCCCAGAAGTTGCAGCAGTGCTTTGGAACGCACTCCACCCATGCGGGTGCTTTCTCCTGCTGCGAGAATTACGACAGCCAGTTGCTTTTTCTCTTTCATTTGCGCAAAGGTGTTCTTTCGCTCCAGAGCGGCAGGTAAGAGTCCA
This sequence comes from bacterium, assembly GCA_024275095.1. GTDB lineage: Bacteria > JAJRZV01 > JAJRZV01 > JAJRZV01 > JAJRZV01 > JAJRZV01. The sequence goes on from JAJRZV010000043.1 coordinate 7,237, forward strand.
TTTTTTCAAAAATCCTCACCTCAAGACTCCGGAGGGATTTTAGCACCTTTTGCAGGTCTTTTGATACACCATCCTCGCCCAGCTCAAGCGTACCTGCTCCTCTTTTGCGGTAACGGCGTATCTGACTGGTTGCTGGAATGGTTGTTTTGAGGAGATGGTCATCTTTAATAGAGTAAGTGACCAGGTTCTGTCTTTCTTCAGCAAGGCGAGCTCTCCGCGCTTCCGGCGATACGCTGAGAGTGAGAATGTGATGCCCTTCTCTGGAAAGCTTGCTTTCAAAACCGTTTTCATTCCACTCAAAGGTGATCTCTGCCACAAATTTCGGGTATCCCCAAATTTCCAGGCCTCCAGCATAGGCGATTTCTGTAGTAACAGGAAGGTGCCAGATGTAGTACCCGAGATTTTTATAGTATTTTTCGAACACTGCCGGCAGAAGAGGAAGATTAATAATGGGCTTGAAAAGCACAGGGAATACCACTCCCAATTCGTTGTAAGGGCCAATGGTGGTGTCTGTGTAACGGAACACGACTATTCCACATACTGCGGTAGAAGGTGTAAGCAGTACAGGCTTTAAAGGGGGCGGAAGTATCTGTCGCACGGCATTCGCCCGGGCAGGAAATGCGCACATCACAGCTTCAGTATTTCTGTACTCAATAGGAAGTGTTATAGAACCTGCGGAAGTTTTAACTTCCTGTTTTTCCATGATGAACACCTCCGCACATTTTTGAGGTTGCTTCAAAGAGATTTTTTTAACTGGTCCTCCTGGCGATGATATCCCTCCCAGTCCACGTCGTAAGCATAGTGTTTTAGCGTTTTGTTTACAATTGTTGTGTAAGGCGGGGTTTCAAAGTAATGAACGAGTCTTGGCGAGATTGCAAGGACCATTTCTTCTGCTTTCCAGGAGATACGGTGAGTGGAGCCATTGTGGTGTTCGATAATAAATCCACCGGAAAAAGCAAATGAAACATCGCACAGGTCGTATTTGTTCAGGTCTCTCATCATCGCTCTGAACCGCCCCTCGGATAAAGGAGACAGAAATTTGAAAAAGTGAGAATAAAGAACACTGTTATGATAAAATTCTGGAAACGCGACAATGGCATCCATCCCCATGTCTCTTGCCATATCTACGAGGGCGTGGAGTACCTGACGGCCTATACCAAGACCTGGCCTGCGCTGTCCAGGAAAACGATGCCTGGTCCTTTCCCAGTGAGCCTCTGGATGCTCCAGCATGAGCCATTCGACCACCAGTGCAGTGAACGGCTCAGACAGTCCTGCGTTGATGACCTCTTTTCCTTTTACGTGGTAACGTTGTATGTTGAGGATAATTTCACCAATGCGTTTTCCCTTCCAGAGGAGCAGAACTTTTTGATGATAAGGGTCTGCAGTATCAATTTCCACGGTTACGGGAGAAAGTCCTTTGTGTTCAAGTACTTCCATAAGGCCAACCCGTCGGAGTTCTCCAAAAATTGCATCCTTGGTGTATCGTCCGAGAAGAAGTTGAGGTCCTTCCTTGAGAAACAGCTGATGAGCTATTTCTTCCTCTTCCATCTCCAGCGTACCGGATGAAAGAATGTGATGAGAGAGAAGTCTGGAGCGTCGGGGTTTCATACGAACATTTTAGCATTGAAAGACTTCAGGTGTTTAATGTTAATTGATATGATTATGATGTTTTTAGAGGTGCTCAGGAGGTGAGAGAATGAAACGAATTTTGTGTGTGCTGGTGGTGGGGCTATTTTGCATCAGTGCTTATGCAGGGAAAAAACGGCCTGTGTGGGTTGAAAAAGGTTATCATCCCCGATACAGCGACAAGTTATATTTTATAGGCATAGGTATTGCCCGGTCGACAGGGGACCGCGAGAAGGATATGCGCAGAGCCGATGATAGTGCGAGGGCGGAAATTGCCAAGCAGATTCGTGTCCACGTGACAGAAAGTATCAGAGATATTCTCAAACAGGCGGGTTCGAAAGGAGATGTCGCCACAGACATAGAAGTCCGGTCGCGGTCTCAGGTGGACATGGTTCTGGAGGGTGTGAGGATTGCTGAGAGATATTACGACAAAAAAGAAAAGGTTTATTATTCCCTTGCTGTGCTTAACCGGGAATCTGCCGCATCTGGTATTTTTGATGACCTGAAGTCGCTTTCAAAGCAGATGAAAAATCTTTTAAGGGTTGGAATGAAAAAAGCGCGTTCAGGAAGGTGCTGGAGAGGTCTTTCAGATATTGGGAGGGCTGCAACGCTTCTGGGCGAGATACGCGGTAAGGAAGCCATTCTCAAGGTGGTAGCAGCCAGTCCCATGCTCATGGAATACCAGAGACCTCCTGAAAGACCGGATTTCAGTGAAGTGAAAAATCAAGTAGATAGTGTACTTTCTCTGATGCGCCTGGAGAAGGTTTCCGGTGACAATCAGGTGGCTGAGGTGGGAATGCCTCTTCAGGATCCTCTTGTTGTGAGGGTTACGTGCGGAGGCCGGGGAGAGGCCGGTGTGCCCCTGAATGCTTCTTTCAAAAGAGGCAAAGGGATAATAGATGAACACGTGCGCACAAATCGTAGCGGACTTGCGCGTATTAAAGTTCACGAAGTCCGGTCTGCAGATGTGGAGGAAAACACAATCGTTGTTTCTTACGATGTGGACAGGCTCAAAAAAGTGGACACCTACTACGTCCCCGATGCCCTTCTGGATATTCTATCGGCCAAGGTTGTGACCTTTCGGTATACCATACCCACCAAGAGGGTTCTTTCGTTTGTTGTCCTGGTGGAGGAAACAAACATCGAAGATCCGGTAGACCCTCCTGTGCTGAAACCTCTTATAGAGGAGGCTCTCGCGGCACGAAATTTTAAAGTTATTGCCAACTCGGCAATTGCCGACCATCTTGGAGAGGTGGACATTGACTACGCGCGTCCTCAAGCCGGTGACATTGCTCGCTCCTTTCGAAATGTCGCTGATGTGGTGATCATAGGTCGCCTGAAATCTTCATTTTCTTCCAAGGTAATGGAGGGTTTTTACTTTGCTCGTGCTGAGGGGGTTGTAAAAGCCATCAGGGTTCGGGATGGGAAAGTAATTCTCACCCGGCGGGTGAGTGATAAAGGCGCGGGCAATACCGTGGAAAAGGCAGGGCTTAAAGCGCTGGAGAGCACGGCTCGGAGGCTGGCGGATTCTTTTGCACAGGCCCTGGACGAAACTTTCTAAATAAACTGATATTACCAATCAATGAAAGAACTTCCCCTTCCTGTAAAAATTTTTTTACTCGCTGTATGGGGTGCGTCTCTTTATTACGCATCCACCAGCGCACTGAAAATGCGGTTTCAGCCGGATCCTATGGCTTTCATGCCTCCTGAAAGCCCGGAGGCGTCTGCCATTAAGGAGATCCAGGAGGATTTCGGGTTCGGAGACACGGGCATTGTTCTCATCACATTTCCCCATCCCGTCGGCAGGGAAGAAATTTTGCTCGAAAGGGAGATTACCCGTTTTATATCCCGTTATCCAGGGGTTTTGCGTGTGATGAGCCTTGACGATATCCCACGCCCTATTGTCAGGGCTTCCGAGCTGGAGGTTTATGAGTACACCCAACTTCTCGTGGATGGAACGGAGACTCCTTCTCAGTTTCAGGAAGCTGTGCGTTCTGATTCCAACATTTACGGCAACTTTGTCTCGAAGGATCTGAAAACTCTTTCTGTTTACGTAAGTTTTGAAAAAAATGCTGTGCCAGATAGTGCTCATGATCTTGCGGCCGAGCTAAGAGAAAAATTTGGCGAAAAGGTGGATTTTCATTTTACCGGTTCGCCTTTTCTTCTTTACTTTCTCAGCGACGAACTTCAGAAGACATTTAAAATTTCTCTTCCTGTGGCAACACTCTTTTTCTTTATCAGCTTTTTCGCTGTGAAAATGACTGCTTTCAGTATTTATACCGTTCTTGCTCTGGGAACAGCGATTTTGTGGACTCTGGGTTTTATGAGTCACTTTACTTTAAAACTGGATTTTGTAACAGGCGCGATTCCTTCTATTCTTTTTGCTGCGGGGGCCAGTTATGTTGCGCACATTTTAATCAAAGGTTTTCGTAAAACACTTACTCCCGTATTGCTTTCCGCATTTACCACGGCCGCAGGATTTGCGGCGATCGTGGTTCTTGGCATTCCACCGTTGACAACCTTTGGACTTGTTACCGCTGTGGGCGTGATTTTTGTGGCGCTTGCTGCGTTTATTATCACCATGCTTTTTCGACGGGAGTCTCCCGAAGAAAAAATCATTGTTTTGCTCGGACGGCCGGTTTTTTATCTCACAGAGGCGGCGGCCGGTGCGCCGGTGCCAGCTCTGGGCCTTACCGTAATTATTACCCTTGTGGGCTTAATTCGGATTCTCTCCGCTCCCGTGGATGTAAGCATGGCCTCTCTTTTTGCCGAGGGTAGCAGTGTTCGACAGCATGTAGAAGAGAGCGAGAAGATTCTCCCGGGAGGCGATTTCTTTTTCCTTCTGGTGCGGGCTCCCTACAACGATCCGGCAGTTCTTCGGGCTGTGGATGAATTTGAGCTGGCGGCCAGACATGATAATTGTGCGTACTGGAGCCAGTCACCCGCACAGGTGATCAAACAATCAGCCGGGTATCTTGCAGGAATTCCCCGTATCCCACTGAACGAAGGCAAGTTCGGCGAAATTCTGTTTCTCGTTGAGCCTGAGCAGGGTTTCCAGCAGATGGTCACAGAAAAGGGAAAGTTTATCGCCATGCTCCGCACGGCGTCTCAGCGCTGGAGAGAATGCAACGATATTAATACCGACCTGGCGCGGCAAATTTTTAAGAAACGATGGCTTTTGACCGAAGCGACTGAGCCCTCTGAGGATGAAATCAAGTACCTTGCACGTGTACTTTCTTTTTACGGAGATGTGGCGGAGCCAGATGTTAAAGCAGTGGTGAACCGTTTTCCTTCTTACCTTTTACCCCAGCAGTTAGCTGAACGCATTCGGCACCGCTTGAGAGAATGGGGTTTTGATTCACTTCCACCTGAAAAACTGGAGAAACTGTTGTCCTTTGCTCGCAGTGACGGCGTGCTTGATAAAAAGGGTGTACTTGCTGCACTTTCGGATTCATTATCCGTACGGGCGGCACTTGAGATTGTACTGGAAGCCAGGGCGGAGGCCAGGGCGGCGGCCCTTGGGCTTTCAGGAATAAAAGACGTGGTGGGCTATCTCTTGGACCTTGAGGACGGCCTGACGCTTAAGAAAGGAAAGAAACCCGTGGAGCACGTGCTGACAGGCTCAAATACCGCTTTTATGGAAGTGGATAAGGCTGTGAAAAGGGGGCAGATCCTGGCGACGCTTCTCACGTTCGTACTCGTATTTTTGTGCGTGGCGCTTATTTCTGAAGAAAGAAGGCTGGCGTACCTGTGTGCCGGCGCATTTTCACCGCTGATTGCGGTGGTGGTCTCTCTGGCTGCGGTCACTTACATTACACGAACTTTTGATGTGGGTACGGCAATGGCGTCCAGTGCATTGCTGGGCATGGGAGCAGATTTTGCACTTCACTTTGTGTGGAGTCTTCGCGAAAAGGGAGTCCAGGGAGCCATCGAAGAGGAGGCACCAGCTCAATTTTTCTCCATTCTTCTTACCACCGCCGGTTTTGCACCCCTTCTTACATCCCAGATTACCGCCATGGCGAATTTCGCGTCGGTGATGATTATCGGCTCCCTGTGTGCCTCGTTGTTTTCAATGGGGCTTATCAGTGCCGTGCATGTACTTCTCAAAGGAAATGTGCCACCATTATCACATAACAGTGATACAGAGTAAGTCAACTAAGGAGCGGGAAGGAGGTGAGTCATGACAACGTCCGCACTTGTGTTTACCCTTGCCCTGCTTTCTCTTTCTCCTCAGGAGGTTCTTGAGAAAGCGGATAAAACCTACATGGATTTTAAAAATCTTGTGCAGACCATGACTCTGGTTACGTATGCAGAGGAGGGTGCACCTGGTCGGCGCATGACAATGAAACTCTGGCAGTCTGGAGATGGAAAGCGTCTTATCCGATTTCTCGAACCACCCAATGCGAAGGGAATGAGCATTCTCGTGGAGTCGCCCACCACAATCTACGTGTACCTGCCACAGTATCACCGCGTGAGACGAGTTGCCTCGCACGCGAGGCGCCAGACGTTTATGGGTACGGACTTTTCGTACGATGATATGAGCATCATGCAATACGGAGATTTATTTGTTCCTCAGCAGATGCATGAAGAAGGAAGATTTTATGTGCTCAAGGTTGTTCGAAAACCGGGTGCAGAGATCGGATACGGCGGAATTGTTCTTTACATTGATAAGGAGAAATTCACCATTCACCGCCTGGAATACCTCGATGAAGACCTGAAGCCGGTAAAAATTGAA
>JAJRZV010000001.1 GCA_024275095.1 bacterium
CGAGCCCGGCCATCCATGCCTCGCGGGACCCTGCAATGGAACCTGTGTGAGAAGAGGCGGCTCTTACGCCTGCTTCGCTGACGCCTCCACGGAGTATGAATATCGGTTTATGTACTGCCAGCTTGGATGCTGCTTCCACAAGTTCCCTTCCACGCGCGGCTGATTCCACGTACATGGCCACCGCTTTTGTTTCCTCGTGTTCCGCGAAGAATTTAAGAAGCTCAACCTCGTCCAGGTCCATGCCGTTGCCGATGGAAAACATCATGCTGAAGCCCGCCCCTGTTTTAAGGCTCCAGTCTATGGCGGACGTGATAAGCGCTCCTGATTGACTGATAAAGGCAATGCCGCCCTTCATGGGCATGGCCGGTGCAAATGATGCGTTGATGGGAAGGTACGTGTTTATAAAGCCCAGGCAGTTGGGGCCAAGGACGCGAAGGCTATAGCGCCGTGCTGTTCGCAGCATTGTTTTTTCCAGCCTGGCACCCGCAGGACCTGTCTCGCGGAAACCCGCCGTGAGAACTATCGCGAGTTTCACGCCTGCTGTGCCGCACTCTTCTATCACTGACGGTACAAGCTTTGAGGGTACAGCCACTATGGCAGCATCAACCGGTTCCGGAACGTCGCTTATAGAGGGATAACAGCGCTTTTCGAGTACCTCAGATGCTGCGGGATTGACGGGGAATATTGCTCCGGGATATCCGGAAATAATAATGTTTTTGAGAACCTCGTGACCTACCTTCCCCGCGGTTCGGGATGCGCCGATAACAGCAATTGAGCGGGGATTGAAAAGCGCTCTTTCGGAGGAAGCATCAAATTCATATTGAGGGTTTTTCACCATTTTCCTTTTTCCTTACCGATAAGCATATACGAGGCATAGGGTATAATGCACGTGTTGTCGGCAATATTTGGGGGCAGATGATCAACAAACGATTCCACGTTCTCAACAATTTCAAATCCAAACAGCTTTGCCACCTCCCTGCCCTTTTCACAGGTGTAGAGCATGAGTCGCTCCGGCCGCGCGACCACGAAATCCCACAGGCGGTAGAGAAGAATACACGCGAATGATTCCATGCTGCCGGAAAGCATGATTTTTATCAGGTCTTCCCGGCGCTGGATTTTCCCCTTTTGTATGGCACTTACCAGATCTTCCATTTCCTCCCAGTTGAGTCCCCTCGGCATGGATGCGCACAGGAGAAGCCTGCCGTTTTGTGAAAGCACCTTGTTTGCCGTGTAGACGGCTTTTGCTGCCTGCACGAAATCGATGTCTTCTCTTCCCCCGGGAGCGGCGATGACAAGCTTGAAGCGTCCGGGAAAGGGAACCTGATATATTTCTCGAACAAGTCGGTGTGAGGCATCTGCAATTTCTTCAGGAGGGCCGACGAATACGTCCATGACCGGACTTTCATTTTCCCAGCCCAGTACAAAATCCACCACAACCTTTAACCCTCCTATGCGGGCACAGTCCTGGATGTCCTCATACACCGGATTCCCTCGAGCTACCCCAGCTTCTGCAAAGGGTGAAAGGTACCTGAGATGGTTAAAATTAATGGTGATGTAATGGGCGACTCCCGGCACGAGAATTTTTCCGCCACCGGTGAAGCCCGCTATTTCAGACGGAAACACGGACCCCATGCCCATTATAAAGGCACATTCGGCGACCTCCCTGTTAATCCATACAGGTGTGCCAGCGCGTGATATCCCTGCAAACACATGGGCGTCATGGTCGAAGGCATCGTGATATACCACCTTTACCTTTTTGAGAGTTTCAGGGGGGATCTTCTTTTCGATGTCTGCGCGTTCGTAATTATGCGTTCCAGGTGCGTAGGCGATCACCACTTCTGTGAAGCGTTGAAGGAGTAATTCAACTACCGGAGGCACGTAAATGTGGGTGGGAGTCGGTCGTGTATGATCATCCACGATAAGGCAGGCCTTTTCTCCGTTTGATGGAAGAATGGCGGATAGCTTTTCTATAATTTTTTGCTCGACCGCTTCCTTGGGGAGGGTTTCTTTTTTATTAGGAAGAATAAGGCGTGCACCCTCGGGCAGGCGAATGTGCACAGCCTTCTGGCCCATATGAAAAGGCAGTGAGATGTTCATAAATGTTCAGGGCTTTTCGCGTACGGATTGATAAATGAGAAGAATGCTTCCTGCCAGTATAAGAAGAGAAAGAAACAGGGCGTAAAGAGATACGTGGAATCCCATGAATATTGGGGATAGACATTCCACGTTACCGGTACAGATGGGAGAGGGAAAGTAATCGTTTCGCACGAGAATAGATGAGGCTACCAGGGCGGGTATTGAAACAAGAGTTATTCCACCAACAACCCATAGACTATCGTAGTAAAGCGAAGAGGCAGCAAGTATGGCCACGACAATCATTGATATGCGCGCTATCCAGCAGTACACGCAAGGGGTATTGCCCGTGATACTGAGCATGAAGCTTCCACCCACACCCAACAGCGCCAGTCCAAGAATGCATGCTTTCACCACTCTGGAATTTGTAATGTGGACGTTCATTTTTCCAAGCCCTCCAGGCGTGGAATGCGCCCTGTGTTTTTGAACTTGAAATAATCTTTTAATATTTTTCCATGGTCAAAGGCAAGGGGGGTGGGGAGAGAGTTTTCTGAGCACACAATTGCTTCTGCGGCATCGTCTGCAGGTTTTAAAACTCCTTGGCCTTTTGCAATATAAACCGTTGTTACTGTATGCCGGCGTGGATCGCGATGTGGATTCGAATATGTAAAAAACTGCATGGTGAGTTCTACATCAAGTCCGGTTTCTTCTCTGGCTTCCCGTATGGCTGCCTCTTCAAGAGACTCTCCATACTCCACGAATCCTCCCGGGATGGCCCACCCGAGCGGCGGGTACTTTCGCTTGATAAGAACAACGCCGTTTTTGTATTCGATGATAATATCCACGGTGAGTAATGGACCTTTTCTTTCCATGGTTCTGCCTCATTATAAAAGTTTGTACTCAGGATTTGCACCTAAAAGACACTGGTTGGTTGCGTCCGTAAAATAGATGATATAATTCAAAAATATTTTTTCTGTGTGAATCATAATAAGGGAGCAAGCAATGGTTGGAAAATTTAAAGATTTTGTCCAGGTAAGCCGTTTTAAAATCCAGCTCGCCAGTCTCCCACACGCCACTCTCGGGGTCTTCATGGCTGTTTCAAAATTTGAGGAACTTGTAACGCCTCTCACGGGAGCCTATGTCATTCTTACCTTCCTTCTCATTACCTATTCGTGTCACATCAACTGTCTTTATGATGTGGATGTGGACCTCAAATATAAACGGTATCTGGCAGAAGCCGTGCTGAGGCTCGGACGTCCTTTCATGTGGAAACTGATTGCTGCAGATACGCTCCTGGCCGGGTTGATTCTTCTCTATATCGCTTTTTCTGGAAGGTGGGTCACCGCGATACTGGGTGCTGCTGGCATGGTTCTGGCCTGGATTTACTCGAGTCCTCCCCTGAGGGTAAAAGCGAGGGGCGCGGTCAGTTTTATTCCGGTACTCGTGGGATTGTATTCTTTCCCCATACTGGGTGGGTGGTTCCTGTTTCGGGATGACCTTACGGTGGAAATTGTGCTTTTCACCCTCTTTTATGCAATGATGAACGAGGGAATCACTTTTGTTAACACGGCGGAGGATTACCGTGAAGACCTTGACGAAGGTATAACAACACTTGCACACGTGATAGGTATCAGAAACCTGCTTGTGCTTGCAGCTTTCCTCACGGTTTGTGGATCAACAGGCGCAACGGTTCTGTTGCTGAAACACTCTTATCACATGGACCGCTTTGTTTTTGCAGCTGTGGCAGTGCTTTCTATTTTTGTCAGCATCGCAATCGGCATAAGAATGCTCGGGGGTTCCCTCGCTCCTGATCCTGAGAAAGAGGCCAAGCTTCTGGGTCCCAAAATGGGGCCCTGGTTTATGGTCGTGAGGTACCCGTTGTTTCTGGGCGCTCTCCTCATGGTGGTATAAGCGTGAAGAGGCTTCTTTATATTCTTGTGACCGTTTGTCTCTCTGCCGCAGCCTCGGCCGTGCTTTTGTACGCGGGTGTGGCTCCTGAACAGGCATTTCTTTTTCCACTGACCATTTCGCTTGCAGGAGTTCTTTCCTTTTCCCCGGGGTTAAAAAATACGGTGCTGATGGGTGTACCACTGGTGGTTTTGATTGCAGAAGGTGTGTTGAGCGCATCGTTACGTCCCGATGAGTACACCTTCACCCTGGTGGCGTGGTCAGCGGTGATGGTACTGGCGGGTGTTTTCGAGAAAAAGGTTTTTCCTGCTTTTGTCGCCGGCGCGGCGGTGGTATGGGCCTTTTTGCTCGTTCCCGAACTGGGAGCGTGGATTCCTCCGGTGCTTACTGCGTTTATGCTTTATTTCTGGCTCGTTGAGGAAGGATGGTTCCGGGGCAGCATCCGTGTGTTTCCTTCGCTGCATTTTCCTGTTCTGGTAATGGCGGGCTGGTATTTTGCACGGCATGATTTACCTGTTGAAGCGTTAATACCTGCTCTTGCTTTTATGGCGGCATGGCATTACGCAGTGGCCATAAACGATATTTACGATAGAGAGATAGACGCTGTATCAAATCCACACAGACCCCTTGTTTCGGGCCTGGCCTCTGAAAAGCAGTATCATGAAATGTACATGTCCTGTGCACTTCTGGCAGCGGTTCTGGGTGTTGCGGGAAAGGTTCCGGTGCACGTGTTGATTTTTATTTTTCTTGCGTACGTATACTCAACTCCTCCAGCGAGGCTGAAGAGGTTCCCGGTGGGAAGTGTTTTCGTGGCCGCGGGAAGCGTCATTGCATTTCATGCAGGTCTGGTGTCTTCTGGAGCGCGGGCTTTTACAGGAGAGCTTGTTCGAGTTCTCCTGGTGATGTTTCTCGCTTTTTCAGCAGGAATTGTGATCAAGGATCTGAAAGATGTGGAAGGAGATAAACGCGCGGGTGTGGCAACGCTTTTTACCACGCTGGGAGTGAAGAGAGGACTCGTGGTGGCGACCCTTCTTCTGGCCATAGCATTTTTTTCTCCTCTTTTTCTCATTTTTTCCCTGTATGACGTGGTAGTTTTTGCTGTTCTTTACGTAATAACATGTGTGGTATTGTGGATGAGTCATCGTCCTTTTGCTGTTTTCCCCCTTTATTTCGTGGAATTTCTCTACGTGCTTTTGCGATACACCGGTTACATTTCTTATGCCCGGTAAAATATTTTAAGTTCTCCCGAACCTTTTTCATGTTTAGGGTTGCCAAATACCTTCCCCCGTCTTAACCTTTGAATAAGAAAAAAGAAGGGCTTGGTCCCGAAACAGGAGGTAGACATGGCATTTATTAATCCAGTGGACAGAAAGAAACTGGAGGAGGAGTTCAACAAGTTACCGGAGCCCGTAGAAATTATCCTCTTCACCCAGGCCATCAACTGTGAATATTGCGGCGACACGGAATTGCTTCTCAAAGAACTGGCTGAGATCTCGGACAAGGTAAATCTCACAGTGAAAAATTTTACGATTGATAAAGAGGATGTTGAGCGTTATGGGATTGACCGCGTTCCTGCCATAGTGGTGCGCAATGCTGAAAAGGACTACGGCATCAGGTTTTTCGGAATTCCTGCAGGATACGAGTTTGCTTCGCTGATCGAGGCCATCCGGCTCGTCTCCTACAAGATGACAGTTCTCGATGAGGAACTTCGCAACAGGGTGAAAGAGGTGGATAAACCCCTGCTTATTCAGGTGTTTGTAACACCGACATGTCCTTATTGTCCCCGTGCCGTTTTGACCGCATATCAGATTGCCATGGAGAATGATAATGTAACGGCTCACGCGGTTGAGGTTTCTGAGTACCCTGAACTGGCAAATAAATACGCTGTCACCGGAGTGCCCAAGACTGTGGTGGATGACAGAGTGGAGTTCGTGGGTGCTGTGCCTGACCACGTGTTTGTGGAAAACGTGCTCAAGGCGGTGAACTTGTAAGGATAGCAGCTTTGTTTGAGTCATAAACTCGGCGATTCTCTTGGTGAGGGCGGATGGTATAATTTCCATATAGTATTGCATCCTTTGTTGCGAGAGGCCGAACATGGCCGGGATTAAACTTCAAAAAGCAGGTGAGGCGCGCTGGCGGATTCCGCGTGAAGGTTCCATGCAGGTCGAAGGAGTGGTTTACGCCACGGATGAACTGCTGAAGACAATCCGGGATGACGAGTCGCTCAGGCAGGTTGTCAACGTGGCGCAGCTCCCGGGTATTGTGAAGGCGAGCATTGCCATGCCCGATATTCACTATGGTTACGGTTTCCCCATTGGAGGGGTGGCTGCATTTCCCGCGGAGGATGGAATCGTATCGCCAGGAGGTGTTGGTTACGACATCAATTGTGGCGTTCGCGTGCTTCGGCTTCCCCTGCAAAAAGAAGATGTGGAAAAGGAGATTCACCGTATAGTGGACGCACTTTTCAGCCATGTGCCTGCAGGCCTGGGTCGTGGAGGACCTCTTAAACTTTCAAAAAAAGATTTGAAAAAGGTGGCACGGGAGGGTGCTGTATGGGTGATAAACCGGGGAATGGGACTTTCCGATGATCTTGAGTCTATTGAGGATGGCGGGCGGATAGATGGTGCGGACCCTGATGCAGTGTCTGACAGGGCTTATGATAGAGGTAGTGATCAGCTGGGCACAGTTGGATCTGGAAATCATTTCGTAGAAATAGGGTATGTGGACAAGGTGTACGATCCTGAAATTGCACGGCTTTTCGGTCTCGAAGAGGGGACGGCAACGGTGCTTATTCATTCGGGATCGCGCGGCTTTGGTCATCAAATATGTGATGATACCATAAGAGCTCTTCAGTCTTATGTGACCCGTAAGAACATAAATCTGCCCGACAGGCAGCTGGTTTATGCTCGTGTAAATGACCCTGAGGGACGCAAATACCTGGGAGCGATGAAATCAGCTATTAACTATGCCTTTGCCAACAGAGCAATCATTGCACATTTTGTCAGGGAAGTTCTGAAAAAAGTGCTTAAAATCCCTTATGACCAGATCGCGCTGGTCTACGATGTGGGTCACAACATTGCGAAAGAGGAAGAACACGTGGTGGACGGCGAGCGCATCAAACTCATTGTACACAGAAAGGGGGCTACAAGAGGTCTTCCTGCAGGAGATTCTCGCCTTCCTTTGCGTTATCGTGGTACCGGCCAGCCCGTTATCATTCCCGGGGACATGGGACGCGCGTCTTACATTTTAGTGGCTGAATCCAGAGCCCTTGAGGAAACGTTCGGTACGGTTTGCCATGGTGCAGGTCGGAACCTGTCGCGTGCTCAGGCCAAAAAGAGAGCCCGCGGTCGGCAAATTGACCAGGAATTGAAAAGAGACGGCGTGGTGGTGAGGTCCCACTCCCGGGCAACGCTTGCGGAAGAAATGCCCGAAGCGTACAAGGATGTCTCTGAAGTGGTTCACGCAGTGGAGGCAGCGGGACTTGCCCGGGCGGTGGCCCGCTTGAAGCCACTGGGTGTGATTAAAGGATGAGCCCGACCAGTTGGTTGAAGGCATGTGCTTTTTGCTCATGCCGGCCAGGCAGGTGTGATACCATAATCACAAAAGTTTCCGGTGAAGGAGGTGCAGTATGAGAAAAATTGTCGTGGTACTGGCCGTAATCCTTGCAGGTTCCGTTGTTGCGAATGCTGCAGAAGAAGGAAAGGTGAGTTTCGGCACCGGGCTGGATGTTGCGCTGATGAGCTATTCGGACACAGCAGTTGCGGGTTCGAATACCGCCGTGATCGGTGCTGACTTTTTTGCACTGGGCATTCGGCTTGCCGGAGAGTACGGAATCAGCAGCATGATTTCTTCAGGTGTTGAGATTGTTCCCTGGATTGAACTGAAGGAAGCGCAGGACCTGGAGTCCATGGATTTTGTGTTTTACGGGAAATCCCAGGCCGGTCCCGGCTACGGTAAAATCGGGCTGGTGCTTTCCTACAATAAGGCTGCCAGCGACATGGATGTGGGCATTAATCTGGGCTTCGGAATTACGCGGGAAATTTCTCCCAATGCAGAACTGGAGGTGGGTGTGGAAATAACCCCCTTTTTCCGCCTTGCCAATCTCATCCTCCCCATTGCCCTCAGGCTGGGCGTGAACTTCGGCCTGTAATTGAACAACTGAAGAACCGGAGGGGAGAGCTCTCCCCTCCGGTTCTTTTTAATTTTCCTGATCAAAAAGTTGAAAAAATAAAGTTTTTGTAAATGTTCTGTTGCATAAAAATCTCTGCTTCGAAATGTTGAAAAATCAAACGTTTTTATGAAAAATGGAAGGCAGTAACCTTCACCTGAAGAAGATTTTTCTGCGATTGGAGGTGCGGCAATGGAATTTCCGGAGGGCCTTTTATACACAAAGGAACACGAGTGGGTCCTGGTGGAAAACGGGGAGGCCACGGTGGGTATTACCGCGTATGCTGTGGACCAGCTCGGGGATATCGTGTACGTGGAACTTCCAGCCGTTGGTGCTTCTTTTAAACAGATGGAAACGTTTGGAGTGGTGGAGAGCGTGAAGGCGGTGGCAGACCTTTACTGTCCGCTTTCAGGAGAGGTCGTTGAGGTTAACGAGGCTCTGGAAGAGCATCCCGAATGGGTCAACCAGGATCCTTATGATAAAGGCTGGATGATACGGATTAAACTCCATAATCCTGATGAAACCGGTGCGCTTCTGTCTGCACAGGACTACAGGAGATATGTGGAAGAAGAAAAGTCCGGGTAATGCCTTCTCTTCCCTTTCATCCTTTGATAATCGTAGCCGGCATTCTCGTTGCAGGGGTTGTCTCCGGCGTATTGCTGGAGTGGCTGCTCAGAAGGTATGTGCTTCGTCTTGTGGAAAAAACGGAAGGGTTGTTTGACGACAGGGTGGCTCGAGCATTCCGTGGCATTCTCTTCCTCTGGTGTGTGCTCGCTGCTGTGTCTCTGAGCCTTAAAATTTTTCCATTTCCCCCGGAGCTTGGGGGCACCTTTGAAAAGATAATCACCATCCTTTTTATTGTTTCCTTTACAGTTGTGGGTGCGAGGGTGGCCGGGGGACTTATTGAGACCTATGCGGGTCGTATGGCTGCTCCCCTTACGTCCACATCTATTTTCAGAAACATTGCTTACACAGTGATTTACCTGCTGGGTCTCCTGATGGTTTTCCACGCCCTTGGCATATCCATCACCCCACTTATCACAGCCATGGGCGTGGGTGGGCTGGCCGTGGCACTCGCGCTGCAGGAGACACTTTCCAACCTTTTTGCGGGATTGCACATTATCGCCTCACGTCAGGTGAGGGTGGGTGATTACGTGAAGCTGGATACAGGTGAAGAGGGCTACGTGGTGGATATTACCTGGCGCAACACCACGATCCGGGCCTTGCCGAACAATCTTATCATCGTGCCCAACTCGCGCATGGCCTCGGCAGTGGTTCTCAATTACAACCTCCCACAGCGGGAGATGTCTGTGATTGTTCAGGTGGGGGTATCCTATGATAGTGATCTGGAGAAGGTGGAGAAGGTCACTATTGAAGTGGCCACGGATGTGATGAGAGAAGTACCCGGAGGTGTGCCAGAATTTCAGCCGTTTATTCGTTATCATACTTTTGGAGATTCGAGCATCAATTTCAGTGTGATATTGAGAGCCAAGGAATTTGTGGACCAGTACCTCATCAAGCACGAATTTATCAAGCGGCTTCACGCCCGGTACAGGGAAGAAGGGATAGAGATTCCCTTCCCCATCAGGACTGTTCACATGAAAAATCCCCCTTCCTGAATTTTTCATACTCTTCTTTCAGCACCTGGACGGCTTTTTCTTTGTTATCAGGTGAAAGAACGCCGTCCACAACCATTTCTTCCAGGCGCTTTTTTAAAAATCCCACCGCCGGACCGGGTTGAATGTTCAGTATCTCCATGATTTCGTATCCGTTAAGTGGTGACTTCATTTCACCGGCACTTGTCTCTTCCAGGAGTTTTTCAACACGATGCTTGAGTTCGCTCAGTGCCTGGATCGATTCGGCTTTTGCTAAATCCGAACGCGAGATGATGTCTGCTTCTACCAGACAGTAGAGGTCCTCGCGGAAACCTTCCGTACGCTTGATAAAGCGCCTTACAGCCCTGTCTGTCCATTCGGGCGTGTAAATAAGCATGTGGTGACGGATCAGTGATTCCACAGTTTTTCTCGTATTTCGTGGAAATCCCCAGCGCAAAAGCGCCCTTGCCGCCAGCTTTGCACTGATGTGTTCGTGGCCTGGAAAAGAAAGCCGCCTTTCTTTTTTTACGGCAGCATGTGGTTTGCCAGCATCGTGAAAGAGAGCGGCTGCTCTCAAGGCCAGCTTTGGTGGTACGAGCCCTGTTACCCGTGCAGCGTGAGAAAAAACGTTTTCGAAGTGATAGGGAGTTTGCTGGTCGAAATCCACACTCGGAAGCAGTTCAGGAAGTACGTATTCTACGAGCCGGGCTTTTTTTAGAGCCAATAGCACAGGATGCACCCGGGGGGAGAGAAGAATTTTTCTCATTTCTTCGCCGATACGCTCGGATCGCAGCGTCCTCAACCACCCCTTCATACGAAGGGCAGCAGCAGCCACGTCGTGATGGGGTGAAATGTCCAGTTCCGTGGAAATGCGCACCATGCGCACGATGCGTCCGGGATCTTCGTAAAAGGTTTTTTCAGGTATGTCACAGGTTTTACATATGCCGGAGAATAAATCTTTGATCCCGCCCAGGGGGTCTTCTGCGTCAAACTCTGGAAGCGTGATGTAAAAGGCATTTACGGTGAAGTCTCTGCAACGTGCATCTTCTTCAAGTGTGGGACCTTTTGATTCCACGAGATCGACAAAGTATTTACCATGTTTAAACCTCAGTACTTCCTTGTTCCGAATGGTCTGCGGTTCTCCAAGGATGCGGGTAAGGGTCCGTGCAAGCCGATGGCGTGAATGCTCATCGAGCGTTAGCACGTCAATATCTTCTGGTACTTTTTTACCGGTGAGAAGAAATATAGAGAATCCTCCAACGATATATGCTTTGACACCGGTGGCACGGACACTTTCCAGAAGAATGTCGACGCATTCACGCAACTGCTGGGGGAGGGTTTCAAGTTTTAAGGGAGGTCCAGACATTTGTGTACCTGTGGAATCACGCGTACGTGTGTTAAGTGTTCGCATGCAATTCGGTAAAAACTCATCAGCAAGTCATAAGGTATTTTTTCAACAGGTTGAATAAAAAAAGGCACCTGTTCACCGTGAATGCGTGCCGTGAGCTCTGCCGCGCGTTTGACCTCTTCTGGTTCTTCCTGCCCGGAGACAACTGCTTTAACAGAGAGACTTGAGGACGAGACATTAATCAGTGCCTCCTGAAAAATGTCCCAGCCGTTCCGAATCCCTGAGGAACGGGGGAATTTTACATCGAGGGAGACGTGGACGTTGGCGTCTGATATTTCTTTCAGCACTGATGGATACACCCCCGCTGTTTCAAGAACCACAGGTGCATCGGCTAATGCGACAAGGCCCTTCAAAAATTCTTTCTGGTAAGTGGGCTCTCCGCCGGTAATGCACATACGCGAGAACGGTGCATGTTCTGTCAGGGATTTGACAGCGTCTTTGACGAATTCGACCGTTACAGGGTTGGAAAACAATTTTGTTGTCATTTCAGGAAAGAGAATTTTTCCCTGCCGGCGAGGTGTAAGACCTTCAGGCGTGTCGCAATACCTGCACCTCAGCGGACAACCACCCATGCGCACGAAAGCATGGACTTCTCCAACGAACAGGCCCTCACCCTGGACAGAGAGAAATATTTCATGGACAAATCCCTTCAGGAAACCCATCGTACTTTGGTGCAGGCTTCAACGGCACTGACATATTCCCTGCAGAAGCGTTGTGCAATTTTATCTGCAAGTTGGCGTGGCTCTGGACGAGCAGGCAGCGTGGCTGCGGTCACAGGAGCACCTTTTGCATCAATGTTCAGTCCCAGATGTATAAGTCCTGACACGGGTGAGACAGTGGCAATGGATACAGAAAGCTTGCCTTCATTTACAAAAAGGTCGTCACCATCGCGGTGAAGCCCCGGCATGAAGGATTGGAGGATTTCTGCTGTTATGGCGACAAGCAGACGCTGGGCTAGTACTGCCTCGAGTATGGATACTCTAAAAATTTCCACAATAAAGTGGAGCATTTTGCGCGCACGAATGATGTGTCCTTTTTCAATGTCTTCTACATCTACCATGCGTGCAGGTTCCACATCGCAGCTACCCATGAATGCAATGATCGCATCACCTTGAATCCCGGTATTGTGGCGTATCCAGTGGCTGCTGAGCTGGGAACCGTCGTAGTGGATGTGCCTGTTAATCCATTCGTACTTCACCAAACGCCTCCCTGAGCGCTTCTGTCAGTCCCGCATCCTGGAATCCCCTGATAAAGCGGGTGCAGGACTCACATCGGAAACATGGAAAAATACCGTTACGATAGCAGAACCAGAGGTGCTGAAGGGGAATTTTTCTTTTTACAGCTTCTGAAGCGATGTCTTTTTTTCTCATGTGAAGCAAAGGTGTCCACAGTGCAACCCGACCTGCGGTGCCAAAGTAAAGCGTGCGAGAAAGTGCCTCCACAAAACTCGGCGAGTTGTCGGGAAAGGTTTCGCCTTCTTCAGCGTTGAACCCGGCTGCTACAGCGCCACCCCCGCGTGATTCCACGAAGGCTGCGGCTACGGAGACAAACACCAGGTTTCGGGCAGGTACCCATACAGCCTGTGCTGTTTGTTCCGGATGCCAACGCTTTTCAATGTCAGGTATTTCTGAAGGACCGACAAGGGCTGAAGCCTGACTCCATTCCTTGAGCCAGGGAAGTTCTATGGTGAGGTGTTCTACGTTGAAATGAGATGCCAGAAGTGATGCTTTCTCCAGCTCCCTGCGCGCTTTTTGACCGTAGTCCACAGTGAGAGCCCATACATTGTCAAACTCCTCTATTGCACGTGAGAGCACGACTGCAGAGTCCAGACCACTGGATAAAAGTACAACTGCTACATGATGGGGCATAACGTGCCTCCGCTGGCTACTGTCAAAAGTTACTTCAGTCGAGGTTTCAAGGCTTTTTTAAGCTTAATTCGTGCCACCGGTTTGCCGTGGTAGTTTTTGACGATGATGCGGGTTTCACCCTGGATGTTATTGAGAATTTCTCCGGTAATACACGTGTAATATCCGAAAGTTTTACCGGTCCTGTCCCCTGTTGCCAAGGGCTCTATTGTACCGAGATATACAATGCCCTCGTCTGTTCGAATTTCGAAAGACCTGGGCATGCCTTTACGAAATCTGATTTTGTATGGAGGACGCAGAATGCGCCCGTCCACATACACGCGTGCTCCTTCAGGACAGGGCATGATGAGATAGAAAAAATCTTTAACCGGTTTCGAAATCCCTGGCACGGGCATTGTTAATATTCCGCAAATAAAGCTGACTATCAACAACTTTTTCATAGCACTTACTCCTTTAAGGTGATGGTATTTATTTTATTCGTTTCCCATGCGTATGCCAACTCTGCGCCCCAGAATAGAACGCCGAATGAGAAATATATCCATAGAACCCCGATAATAAGAGCACCGAACGAGCCGTAAATAATGTTAACACGTGTAATGTGGGTCATGTACCAGTTGAAGATGGCGCGCCCTACTTCCCATACCACAGCAGCGCTGGC
>JAJRZV010000044.1 GCA_024275095.1 bacterium
CAGGATTTTATGCACTGCGTTTTTTAACGCATTTTCATGGCCCCCAAAAAAGTGGTCTGCTCCTTCAATCACTTCCAGGACTTTTCTTTTATGTACCTTTCCCATTATTTCCTTCAGGATTTCTTCTGAGCAAAAAACATCGTTGCCGCCCCGTACCACACCCACTGGCTTGTGGCACTTCTCAAGGAAGGAAAAATCAAAAATGCTCACAGGTGGTGCCACAGCAATGAGCAAATCCACATCAGGCAAACTCACACCCGCACGCAGTCCCACCCAGGCACCAAAGGAGTACCCGGCAACAGCCAGGCGGCTCCAGCCTTTCTCTTTCAAAAAGTAAAGGCACGCGGTTACGTCTCTGAGTTCGCCCTCCCCGTCAGAATATTTTCCCTCTGAGCGCCCCACCCCCCGGAAGTTAAAACGCAACACAGGGTGTCCCCTCTCCAGCAAAGCCTCCGCAACAGCCATGACCACGTTGTTGTACATATCTCCACCGTAGAGGGGGTGAGGGTGACATACCACCCAGGCAGGAAGCACACCTTCACCCTTATCCAGCAAGCCTTCTAACCGGCACTCACCTTCTACGAAAAGTTCGCTGGGTCCGGACACGCAGGACTCATACACCACGTGTTTTTCTCTTTTACAAAATCCCGTTACGACCGGATTATGGGACTGTCCATGGTGTAGAGGCTCCCATAAGGTCTGTGTGTAACAGGTATGAGCTTGGTAAATTCTGCGTCAAGGATCTCTTCAGCATTTAATTCGAATTCCCGTGCAAAGTCCTTGATGGTTTCGCGCAGGAAACGACGATCCTCTTCCGTAAGTGGCACCTCCCCTACCTCTTTCCCCATAAAATGCCTATCCACACGCCCCCTGAGAAAAATAGAACCTCCGTGCATACCCGTTGCCAGGTAATCACCGGTAAGCACGCCCGGAGTACGGCCGAACATACCCAGCACAATCACACGACCGCCAGCCATGTACTCGCACAGAAATTCCCCTGCTGTACCGCCGATAACAATGGTGGGAATGAGGTGTTTGTAGCCCTTCATGTGGATACCCACGCGATAACCGCAATCACGCAAAATATACAGTTTGCCTCCACGCATGCCGTAACCGCATACATCACCTGCCATGCCGTGAACCACAATTTTTCCGCCGTTCATGGTATTGCCGGCCCCATCCTGAGCATTACCGTAAACAGTAATGCGCGGGCCATTCATGAAAGCCCCAAGGTCACCTCCTGCAACACCATAAATATCAATCTTCACCTCCCGGGTAATGCCGTCGCCGATATAACGCTGGCCGTTCACGTTGCGAAGCACGATGTGGTCTTCACCCCGATCAACAAGTTCCCTGATGCGGTCATTGAGAACGCGATAATGAATACCTTTTGCGTCAATTTCCACCATCTTCCAGCTCCACAATAGTGGGTTCTCCAGCCTTGGGCATCCAGACCTCATCGGGGTCCGGTATCACCTCGTGTATGGCGGCATTTTCACTGGCAAGCACGTGAATATCGCCTTTATAGCCTGCCACCAGCGGCCTGAGCTTGATACGGTCGTTGAGACCCATGATACCCCTTTCATAAGCAAGCACAATGGCAAACGGCCCATTGAGGGCTGCACTTCCGTAAATCATGCGCAAGCGGGTGTAAAATTCACGCTTTTCCTCTTCCATGCGGTCTATATCCTTCCAGAACGGCGGAGCAAGCACCGAAGCCGCAACATCCAGCGAAAGCCCATGACGTCGAATGAGCAGGTCACACAGATATGCCACAACCTCTGTATCTGTCAGAAGTGTACACTTGTACCCGAACATCTCGAGATAGCGTTTATTGATGCCGTAAGAAGAAATTTCACCGTTATGCACAATGCTCCAGTCCAAAAGCGCAAAGGGATGAGCGCCACCCCACCACCCGGGGGTATTGGTGGGGAAGCGTGTGTGCGCACTCCAGATATGGGCCTTGTACTCGTCAATCCGGAAAAAGTCTGCAATCTCATCCGGCTGACCCACACCCTTGAACACGCCCATATCTTTACCGCTGGAAACCACGTATGCACCATCCACCTCTGCATTGATGGCCATGACCACCTTCACCACATAATCGTCGTCGTTGAGGTCCACCATATCGTGAGGGCGTCCCTGCGCGAGAGGTTTGACAAAATACCTTCGGAAGATGGGTGTAGCGCCCAAGGAAAGAACACGACGCGTGGGGATCTGTTCCGAGTGTTCCACCTGCATTGTGTTCATGAGAATTTCCTCAGCACGACCAATGGCCGTTTCGTTATCGTACATGATGTGAAATGCGTAAAAATCTCTATAATCCGGATATATCCCGTAAGCTGCAAACCCAGCTCCAAGGCCGTTTCCGCGCTCTTCCATGTTGCAGATGGCGCAAATAACCTTTTCACCTTCAATGAGCTTCTTTTTCCGGTGAATAATACCCACCAGACCACAACCTGAGATGCTTCGCGACCACCAGCTCATGCCCTTACCTCAAGCAACGACTTTCTCAGCTTTTCGGGAAATTTATGAAAGTGAAACCGACTCTCTGAAAGAGCATGAACCATGTCCCCCAGTTCTACGCGGTTCCTGATGAGAGCTGTGTACACTCCTGCATTTTCCACATCTCTTGTAAGCACGTAACCCGCAAGACGCCCGCCAGAGACAATAAATTTTTTGTACAGGCGCTTCTCCTCTTCAACATAGGTAATGACTTCATCTCCCTCCTCGGGCGTGAGTTTACCGGCAGAAATAATCTCCAGTTCTCCAAAATGAAAAGAGTTCATGCTGAGGGCTCCTGGATAGGTCCGGGACTTACCCGCCATGTTAAACCCCGCGATTTTTCCCTGTTCGGTAGCCACTGGAATAATGGGAATCACCTGCTTCTCGCCTGTGAGAACCTCAGGAGCCTGAGCCACATCTCCAGCAGCAAAAACGTCTTCAACGCTCGTTCTCATGTGCTCGTCCACCAGTACACCACGATCCACCTTTACGGAAGAAGACCTCAGAAAGTCCACGTTTGGCCTCACACCGATAGCCACAACGAGTATATCAGGCTCAAGTACATCCCCACTTTTCAGCTTCACGGACTTGAGCCTGCCATCTGCTGAAATGACCTCTTCCACCGTGTCGGAAAGCCGGACGGAAATGCCCTCTTTGTGAAATTCCTCCTCGATCCACCCCGCCACTTTCGAGTCCACTGCACGCGGCAGCACCTGATTCTCCAGTTCCACGATGGTGACCTTCACACCCCGGGCTGCCAATCCTTCAGCACACTGGGTTCCGATAAGACCCGCTCCAATAACAACGGCAGATCTCACCTCCCCCGCATCCACGCGGTCTTTAATGCGCATGGCATCGCCCCAGGTTGTAAACGTATAAACATCTCTGCACTCATCAACACCCTTTATTGGAGGAACAAACGGCACGCCACCTGTAGCAATGAGCAGCCGGTCGTAGGTAAACTTTTCACCACTCTCCAGAACTACTATTTTAGCGACATCGTTGACCTCTACAACAGGAGACCCGAGCCCCGGCTTTACCTTCATGCGCTCGTACCAGTGTTCACCTCGATAATACATATGATGTTCGGTAAAACGCATGGACACGTAATCCTGAAGAAGGGCCTTGGCGTAAGGTCGAAATTTTTCAGCCGAAATCATAAACACTTCACCATCAGCATCCACGCGCCTGATAGCCTCAGCTGCCCATACAGCTGAATACGAATTACCAACGAGCACGTACTTCATCGTTCCTCTCACCCCGATCTTCGAACAAAAGAGCGCCGTTAGGACATGCCCTCACACATGCAGGGATTTCACTCTCAGGACACAGATCACATTTGTGCGCAATTCGCCGGGTCTCAAGCTGCCTTCTTTTTATGACGCCGTAAGGACATGCCATGATGCACATCCAGCAACCAACACACTTTTCAGGATTAACGAGAACCCTCCCTTCCTCGTCCCGGTAGAGCGTACCATTTTTACACGCTTCTAGGCATTCGGGTTCTGTGCAGTGCCTGCACATGAGGGAAAAACTTACAGGTCCCTCGGCGTACACGGAGCACCGTTCTGTAAACCTGAGGTTTTCTCTGAAATATGCATTGATAACGTTCTTTGACTGCGAATGTTCCACCACGCACGCTACCTGGCACAGGTAACACTGAACGCAGAAGTCTTCTCTTGGATAAACAACCTTCACTTCACGCTCCTGCCGGCTTGATTCCCAGTATTTCCAGCTCCCAGTCCTCCAGGCCCACGCCCCTCAATCGGTCTCTATTACCGCGGAGACTCTCTATGGCATTGATGCCCATCAACCCCAGCATCTCCTGGATCTCATGGGCCCACGCCTTGAGAAGATTTGCAGCCCGCTCAGCTCCAATATCAGGGTTCACACGCTTCATGAGTTTGGGATCATTGGTTGTAATTCCCCACGCGCATTTTCCCGTGGGACACTGCATGCAAAGCGTGCATCCCATGGTCATGAGTGCAGGTGTGCCGATGTACACAGCATCGGCACCGAGAGCAATGGCTTTGATCACGTCGCTGCTATCGCGAAATCCTCCAGCTGCCACCAGTGCTGCATGATTCCGAATTCCTTCCTCGCGCAACCGCTGATCCACAGCAGCAATGGCCAGCTCAATGGGAATTCCCACGTTATCGCGGATAACCTTAGGTGCAGCACCTGTACCACCCCGAAATCCATCAAGTACCACTATGTCCGCACCGGCTCTGACAATTCCACTGGCAATGGCTGCCGAGTTGTGCACTGCCGCAATTTTGACAGCCACAGGCTTTTCATAGCGTGTCGCTTCCTTGAGAGCGTAAATGAGCTGGCGTAGATCCTCGATGGAGTAGATGTCGTGGTGAGGCGCAGGAGAAAGGGCATCGCTACCTTCAGGAATCATGCGTGTTTCAGATATACGCTTGAGCACCTTGTTCCCCGGCAGGTGACCTCCGATACCCGGCTTGGCTCCCTGCCCGATCTTAATCTCGATGGCGGCACCTGCATTGAGATATTCGGGAGAAACCCCGAAACGGCCGGAAGCGCATTGCACGATGGTGCGGTGCCCGTACTGGTAGAGTGAGCGTGGCAGTCCGCCTTCTCCTGTATTCCAGTAAGTACCCACCTCCACGGCAGCCCTGGCCAGTGACTCACACACGTAATAATTGATGGAACCGTAGGACATGGCTGTAAACATCACAGGTACTTCCAGGATGAGCTGTGGTCCAAGCGTTGTCTTCAGGGAAGCCTTTGCTCTGGGATCAATGGCGTTGATGTTGTCAGGCTTGCGTCCCAGATACGTGCGGAGTTCCATGGGTTCACGCAGAGGGTCAATGGACGGGTTGGTTACCTGGCACGCATCCAGTACGATATGGTCCCAGTAATTCTTAAAGGGTTTATTGTTACCCATACCTGTAACGATGATGGCTCCGGTGGATGCCTGTTTATAAAGTGCCTTGACATGGACAGGAGACCAGTTGTTATTGGGTCTTACATTTCTTTCAGTGGGTCTTACAGTAATACAATCGGTGGGGCAAAAAGCATCACAGCGGTGACATCCCACACAGTGGTCATCCAGAGTGTACACCAGGTCCCTTTCCTCATCGTACCGCGTGGCTTCATAGCTGCACTGAGTGACACAGGCGAGACAACGAATGCACCTGTCGTAATCCCTCTCAACCGTGAAGTCGTAGTACCAGTCATATGGACTATTATAAAGCAATACCCCTCACCTCCTACCAAAGGGCCGTGATTTTAGCGAGCAGTGACAATTATTGTCAAATCCATTCCACATCGCTATTTCACACTCCATTTGTAAACCTGTTGGTAATGGGAAATCTCCGGTCCTTACCAAAGGCTCGTGGTGTGATTTTTACACCAGGAGGAGCCTGGCGCCGTTTATATTCATTCTTATCCACCATTTTTATAATCTTACGCACGATTTTCATGTCAAACCCCGTGGCTGCAATATCTTCCACTGTTCGATCCTCTTCAACATAAGCTCTAAGTATAGGGTCAAGAATTCTGTAAGGTGGGAGCTCATCCTCATCCTTCTGGCCAGGTCGCAATTCAGCGGTGGGTGGTCTTTCAATGACGCTGCGGGGGATCACTTCCCTGCCCCACCGGCGGTTAATAAAATCTGCCAGTTCATACACAAGGGTTTTAGGAACATCCTTAATTACAGCAAAGCCTCCAACCATATCACCGTAAAGTGTGCAATATCCAACTGCCAGTTCACTTTTGTTACCTGTAGAAAGCACCAGATAGCCAAATTTATTGGAAATAGCCATGAGAATAGACCCCCTGATACGGGCCTGAAGATTTTCCTCGGTAATATCCATGGGGCGGTCGCCAAAAACAGGATGGAGAGCCTCCAAAAACGCTTTGAAGACAGGTTCAATGGGCACCACGTGGAATTCAATGCCCAGATTCTCTGCAAGGCATCTCGCATCATCCTGAGTTTCAGAAGATGAATACCGCGACGGCATCGATACACCAACAACATTTCCAGGGCCCACAGCATCCACTGCGATACATGCTGTCACGGATGAATCAATGCCCCCGCTGAGGCCAATCACTGCTTTTTTAAACCGATTTTTGCGCAAATAATCACGTGTACCCAGCACCAGGGCCCGGTACACCTCCTCAACACGCTCCATTTCCTCCGGCGGACGAGGTTCTACA
>JAJRZV010000045.1 GCA_024275095.1 bacterium
AGTCCTGAAATCATCACATGTGACATCCAGCGATATTACAACAATTCCCTGAGCCTGGGGTACTGCCAGCTGCATAAATGGGTTAAGATACTCGGGAAACTCTGAATTCCTCTTCGACTTCATGCATATGTGTATAGAGAGGGTGCTCCCTGCAGGAATAAAAAATTCCTTACAGAATGGCACGACGCAGTACCTCTTTCACCATGACTCCACCTGGAGCCATTACATCCAGTAAATCCAGCCTTAAAAACAGTGGAAGAGCTGGTTCCGCCTCTCCAAAAAACCAGAAACCCGCCAGCACTTCTGCCACGTGATATGTCCTGTATAAACCATGATCCCTTGCCACATCCTCGGCTGTTTTTTCGCCTTTTTTCAGTTTTTCCCTTATGCGCACAAAATCCAAGATGTCCGTCACTGGCATACGAAACAGGTTTTTTCTCAAATGCGCCAGCACGACCACCAGGTTCCCAGCGTGTGTAAGAACAGGATACGTCAGGTAGGGCACATGCACAACCTGAGAAAAAACATCCCTGGTCAATCCGGATACCGCAGGTGTTACCAAATCCAGTTCGGGCATGCGACCCTTTTTAAACACGGCCCATTGTCTGAATCGGCCCCTTCTTACTAATCGAAATCCACTCCGCCCCAGTCTGGAAACGGCTTCTCCAAAACATTTCGATGACACGATCACGTCCACATCTGCAGCAACCCTTGCTTCTGCACATGGGTAGTAAATTCGTGCCGTAGAAGCACCCTTCACCACCACCCATTCCAGGTCCCTCAGTATGCCGGTAATCTCTTCCAGCATTTCCTGGGCCAGCATGTGAAAAGCAGCGGAAAGGGAAAACTCTCTGCGAGCTCTTTCACTTACAGGAAGGGGCAAGTTTTTACCGTACTTCCACAAAGCTGGCCAGCCTTTCGATATATCCGCACACATCTGGAGAAGATTGGTGTCTCCGCCCGATTGCCAGGTGCATCTTTTCCCCATCAAACAATTGAGAACAAACAATGCTTCAGGAGGCCTGTGATTCATAACAAGTGTATAGAATAGATTAATTCCGTCTCTTTCCCAATGTTTCATGAAAATTTTGAACCAGTAGAATGAAAAAGTGCAGAACTGGTAATATTATGTAGAACAAAACCGGCCGTTTGTAAGCAAGAGCTAAACGCGTGGAGGCCTTTACATGATTGAGCCAAGAAAACTGCGTACGGATGCAGAAAACATTGTTGAGATGCTAATAAAAAGAGGTTATGAGGAAAAAGAGGCACGCGACCTGGTAAACGAGGCGGTTCAATGGGACCAGAAAAGACGAAACCTTCAGGTGGAAGTTGACACCATTCGTTCCCGTATAAATCGCATTTCCTCGGACATTGCTGTTTTGAAGCGTAAGGGAGAAGATGCAACACAGTTAATACGGGAATCTCAGAAACTCGGAAACAACCTGAAAAAACTTGAAGAAAATCTCCGCAAAGCGGAGGAAAAATTCCGGGAAGCGCTCCTCAGCATTCCAAATATCCCTCATTCCTCTGTGCCCGAGGGTCAAAGCAGCGAGGACAATCCTGTTTACCGGGCATGGGGGAAAAAACCAGAACCGGACTTTCAACCACTACAACACGATGAAATTGGTGAAAAACTGGGCATCCTTGACTTTAAGCGAGGAGCAAAAATCGCATCCTCTGGTTTTACTGTCTGTTGGGGCGCAGGGGCTCTTCTGGAAAGAGCACTCATCAATTTCATGCTGGACCTTCATGTAAAAGAACACGGATACACCGAGGTTCTGCCCACCTTTCTCGTCAACCGCGACTCCATGACCGGCACAGGCCAGCTTCCCAAATTTGGAGAAGACATGTATCACATCCCTGAAGACAACCTCTATCTCATCCCCACAGCCGAAGTGCCTGTGACCAATCTTCACCGCGACGAAATTCTCGATGAAGAAACTCTCCCCAGAAAATACGTGGCCTACAGTCCCTGTTTCCGCCGCGAGGCAGGGTCTTACGGAGCACACACACGAGGACTCATACGCCAGCATCAGTTCAACAAGGTTGAGCTCGTCAAATTCACCAGACCGGAAGATTCCTACCAGGAACTGGAAACCCTCCTGGAGGATGCAGAAGACGTGCTGAAGCGACTGGGACTTCACTATCGCGTGGTCACCCTGTGCACAGGAGACCTCGGGTTCAGTGCCGCCAAAACCTATGACATCGAAGTATATCTTCCTTCACGTGATGAATACCTGGAAATCTCTTCCGTAAGTAACTTCGAAGACTACCAGGCACGACGTGCCATGATCCGGTGCCGTGCAGGCAGGAACAAACCCAGGTATCTTCACACACTCAATGGCTCAGGCCTTGCCATTGGAAGAACGGTGGTCGCCATTCTTGACAACTATCAGCAAAAAGACGGCAGCGTCAAAATTCCAGATGCGCTTATTCCTTACATGAACGGCATAGAAGTACTCGAACCCGCCCGATAATTTGAAGTTCATAGACGAAATCATTATTCAGGTAAAAGGAGGCGATGGAGGAAAGGGCTGTGTGAGTTTTCGCCGGGAAAAATTTGTTCCCCGTGGAGGACCAGACGGGGGTAACGGCGGCAAAGGCGGCGACGTGGTTCTCGAAGCTGACCCTGGCATGAACACGCTTTACCATCTGCGTTTTCGTAAACTTTACAGAGCACAACGGGGGCAACATGGAAAAGGAAAAGGCATGGACGGTCGCTCCGGAGAAGACCTGACCATCCGCGTTCCTGTGGGCACGGAAATTTTCGACCATACCACAGGAAAAAAAATCGCAGACCTCATCAAACCAGGCCAGCGCGTAATTGTTGCTCGCGGAGGTCGCGGCGGAAGAGGTAACGCAGCATTTGCCACATCCACCAACCGGGCTCCCAGACATGCCGAGGAAGGTGAAAAAGGAGAAGAAAAAGAGCTTCGATTGGAACTCAAACTCCTCGCTCATGTGGGCATCATCGGCCTGCCGAATGCGGGGAAATCCACACTTATATCGCGCATCTCTGCAGCACGACCCAAAATTGCCGACTACCCATTTACCACACTGACACCCAATTTAGGAGTGGTGGAAGTAAAAGGAGAAACATTTGTGGTGGCAGATGTTCCAGGGCTTATTGAAGGGGCACACCGGGGTGCTGGTCTGGGACACAGGTTTCTGCGCCATGTAGAGCGTACGAAAGTACTTCTGCACCTCGTCGACCCTCTGGCGGACGATCCTGTGGAAAACTACCGCATTATTCGCAGAGAACTGGAGCACTACTCTTGCGAAGTCGCTTCCAAACCCGAAATAGTCGCTGTCAACAAAAGCGACCTTCTCAGCCGAACCATACAGGAGAAAATTAAAAAGAAGTTTCACCAGGCCGGCATAAATAACATTCGCTTTATCTCAGCGGCCACAGGATCTGGCATTAAACCTTTGCTTCATACATTGCTCAACCATGTGACCCATCAACAACCGGTGAACAGTGACCAGTAAACCGTGTTCTGAAATGACCTTTTTTTCCTCTTGCAATCTCCCGTATTCCTGAGTGAAAACAGCCTTAAACCTTTTGCGGAAAAAGGTTTATTTATTTTTCTCAAGCAGATTGCAAAAAACTCTACATTTTTCCTGAATTGAAAAAGTGCTGTGTCCTTAGGAGAATTTAAAACAGCCTGTTCTGCTGCTTCTTTGATTTCATCGGTGGAAATAGAATATTTAGAATATTTCTCTGCCAAAAACAGGGCATCCTGAAGATCTTCTTCGGTTAAACGCCTGAGTTTTGCGATTAAAAAATCCAGCGGATGAAGAACTTTCACTTCCAGCAGTTCATCTTTGTAAATAATTTCAGCTCTATCCGGGCGGGAGTGATACCACTGACCATCGGGATATATCTTCACCCAGGTCTGCAGGGATACCTCTCTTGTCACATTTGTAAAAATATCACATCTGCACTTCATACAAAACTCACACTCCAAACGTACAGAGTTGAAACGGCCTGCCTCGGTGTACAATCTTCGATACCGCTCAGGCACCTTTGTTCCTCCTTTCGCAGAAAAAGCCTGTCCTTTTCCCGGGTTGCCGGTCAGGTAAAAAATTGCCTTTCGTGCCCGTCTTTTCTCGGGTGGGGCAGCTAACTTTCAATATTTCCTTGCAAACCGCGCAATGCTCTTTTATAAGTAAACAAAACTCTACCTGGAGGGGGAAGATGCGTAAAAGCATCTCGTTGATCTGTTTGTTAGGGATTTTTTACAGTTGTTCACCCACGCGATTCGTTGTGAACCGTATGGTGCCCACATTCAACGAGGTCATGCAGGCAGCCTACGAAATGAACGATCCTCTCATCATGAAAGAGGGTCTACCTTCCAATATCATACTGCTGGAAGGCCTGTCTCACATTTCCCCGCACAATTCTCAATTACTGACTCTTACTGCACAGGCTTATTGTTCTTATGCACTCGGCTTTATTGAAGACACCAATCCCGAAAGAGCGAAAAAACTCTATATGCGTGGGCGCAACTATGCAATCCGGGCACTCAAGGAGAACAAAAAGTTCCGTAAAACCCTGGAGAAGGAAAAGGACTGGCGCAAGGCCGTGGCTGTTCTGGACGAAGATGATGTGCCAGCTCTCTTCTGGACAGGCAACTGCTGGGCAGGCTGGCTCAACCTTTCCAAAAAGGATCCCAAAGCGCTCTTCGATATCCCCAACGTTCTTGCCATCATGGAACGTGTAAAAAAACTCAATGATAAATATTTTTACGGTGGTCCGCACCTCTTTTTCGCACTTTACTATGCAGGACTGCCCGCGCTCATGGGAGGAGGACCTCAAAAGGCAAAAGAGGAATTTGAAAAAGTCTTTGAAATCACAAAGGGCAAGTTTCTGCTGGCCAAAGCATTTTATGCCCGTTTCTATGCAGCTCTCATCAAAGACGAAGCGCTCTTCGACAAAACCATCGAAGAAGTCCTTTCCACTCCTTCAGACATCGATCCTGAACTCACCCTCATGAATGAAATTGCCAAAATGAAAGCGAGGTTGTATAAACAGCAAAAACGAGACCTTTTCTGAAGGGGGAATTTCACATGCGTTACAAGAGGATGCTTGCAGGGGTATTCTCCCTTGCAATTTCTGTAATTCCGCTTGAATTACACGCGCTCACCATAAAAATGGGAACACTCGCTCCAGAAGGCACCAACTGGATCGAACTCGCCAAGAAATTCAGCAAACACATCGAAGAGTTCAGCAACGGTCAGGTGCGATTTGTATGGTACACCGGTGGGGTTATGGGTGACGAACCAGACATGATCCGCAAAATCAAGTTGGGACAATTGAACGGCGGCGGTTTTACCGGAATGGGCCTTGGCATTATCGTCCCCGAAGTTCGAACTTTAGAGCTTCCTCTTCTCTTTGATTCTTATGAAGAGGTGGATTACGTACTGCAAAAAACACTGCCCGATTTCAAAGAACGATTCCGAAATCACGGGCTTGAATTTTTAGGATGGGCAGAAAACGGGTTCGTGTACGCGTTTTCCAATGTTCCCATTGTCACCATTGAAGATCTCAAAAAAATCAAGATGTGGGTATGGGCTGGGGATTCATTTGCCCAGGAGGTGTTTTCCTCACTTGGAGCAATATCCCCTATACCCATGCAGGTGACCGGAGTGCTCATGGGTCTCCAAACAGGCATGATCAATGCTTTCTACAACACCCTTCTCGGTACCGTGGCACTCCAGTGGTATACGCAGGTGAAGTATCTCATGGACAGGCCATTGACCTATAGTGCCTCGGCCCTGATCATCAGCTCCCGTACGTGGAAAAAAATTCCAGCCAACATCCAGGCAGAAATTCAAGAAAAAGGAAGGGAACTTATTGATGAGATGAAAAAAATCGCCCGCGCTGACAATGCAAAGGCAAAAAAAGCCATGTTAGAAGCAGGCATTACCCCTGTGAAGCCCTCTGACGCACTGATCAACTTTTTCAAAAAGAACGTAAAGAAAGCATATAAGAACCTGGAAGGTAAATTCTATGACAAGGGCTTCCTTGAAAAAATTCAGTTCTATATCAACGAATACCGCAGCACTCACAAGGCCACCAATAAAAAGTGATGACAATGCAGAGCGAAAACCTTTGCAAAAGTATCATTTTATTGCTGATATCCTTCTTAACCTTTTTGACACCAGGACATTCCCGCGCAGCAACAGAGAAAGCGAAGGTGGTCAAATTTGGAACTCTTGCCCCCGAAGGATCAACCTGGCTTGAGCAGTGGAAAAATATCGCACGAGAAATTGAGGAAAAAGCTGGTGGCACGATCCGCATAAAAACCTACGGGGGCGGTGTGCTGGGAGATGAAATAGACATGCTCAGACTGATGAAATTGGGCCAGCTCCAGGTGGGTGGTTTTACGGTTCTGGGCATCACCAAAGCTGTCCCTGAAATGGCGGTTCTCGAGCTCCCTTTTCTTTTCAGAAATTTTAAAGAAATTGACTATATTCGTAAAAAGATGCTCTCTGAGTTCCAGAAATACTTTGAGAAGAGGGGATTCATTCTTCTTACATGGTTGGACCAGGGGTTTGTAAAGATTTATTCCCAAAAACCCCTTCAAAGCCTGCAGGACCTGAGGAACGCACGTGTATGGGCATGGAGCGGAGAGGAAATGGCCATTAAAACCTTTGAAGCATGGGGAATAAAGCCCATACCACTGCCTGTACCGGATGTGTACATGGGGCTACAGGCAGGCATCATTGACACCATTTACACCACACCACTTGCATGCGTGGCACTGCAGTGGTTTACCAATATCAATTACATTATCGACATTAACATGCGATATGAACCCGGAGCCATCATTGGAACCAGGCGCTACTGGGAATCTTTGAGCCCCCGTGAAAAAGAGATAACCCTGGAAGCAAATAAAAAACATCTTGATGCTGTACTCGAGTCTGTCAGAAGAGACCAGGACAAGGCGTATCAGGAAATGATCCATCATGGCAAAAAAGTCATCCATTTCAGCAAAGCAGATATGGAAGCTATACAGAAAGCATCGCGCAAATTCTGGTTTGAATTAGCTGACAAACTTTATCCCCGCTCTCTTCTGGAAAAGATTCTCCGCCACCTTGAGGAATACAGGAGCCAGAAAAAATGAACCTGATGTTGATCTCCCAGATCCTCAAAAAGATAGACGACATCATCGCGTTTGCAGAAGAATATTTCATTTACATCGGTCTGGTGGTAATGGTTT
This sequence comes from bacterium, assembly GCA_024275095.1. Lineage (GTDB taxonomy): Bacteria > JAJRZV01 > JAJRZV01 > JAJRZV01 > JAJRZV01 > JAJRZV01. The sequence continues at coordinate 7,227 of JAJRZV010000045.1, forward strand.
TTCTCTCCTTTTTCCAGGTGGCCGCACGCAATCTTTTCTCGTTCGGATTTGTATGGGCAGATGACCTGTTGAGGCACCTGGTACTGTGGACCGGCTTTATAGGTGCATCCCTGGCCACACGCGAAGGCAAACACATCAACATAGACGTGTTTACACGTCTGCTCGAAGGGTGGCCCCGGAAAATCACCAGGGCAATAACCTTGCTTGCCAGTGCGGTAGTTTCCTTTTTGCTTTTCCTCGCAGGGATGTATCTCATTCGCATGGAGCGTGAATTTCCCGACTACCTTGCCTCAATGAACATCCCTATATGGTCCCTGGAACTGGTCTTTCCCATTACCTTCGCCATCATTACTCTCAGGTTTACATTTGCAGCCATCGGCGCCCTGATCTTTCCTGAAAAGGAATCCGAACCATCCACGGAGGCTTCACTGTGAAAGGTTTTCTTGTCGCTGTTCTTCTTCTTGCATTCGCAACGTTCGGAACGCCGCTCTTTGTCATCATCGGGGCAGCTGCTCTTATCGGTCTCCATTTTGTCGCTGATGTCACCATCGCCAGCATCATTTCTGAAATGTACCGCCTCTCGTCACAATCATTTCTCATCGCCATTCCCCTCTTTACATTTGCTGGTTACATGCTTGCAGAAAGCAATGCCCCTGAACGACTGGTGGATGTCTCCCGCGCCTTTTTTGGGTGGCTTCCCGGGGGACTCGCTGTCGTGGCCCTTGTATCGTGTTCAGTTTTCACAGCCCTCACGGGCGCATCAGGGGTTACCATCATCGCCCTCGGGGGCATCCTCTATCCCATGCTCAAGCAGGAAAAATACTCTGAAATGTTCAACCTGGGACTCATTACCTCTTCTGGCAGTCTGGGAGTGTTGTTTCCGCCTTCACTCCCCCTTATCGTCTACGCACTTATTGCAGGTGTCAGCGTGGACAAACTGTTTATTGCAGGGCTGCTTCCCGGCCTGGTCACGATTATCTTCCTCAGCATATACAGTGTGGTTAAAGGTGCACAGGAAGAGGTAATCCGTGAACCCTTCTCATGGAAAAAGGCCCTTGTAGCTCTCAAAAATGCGGGCTGGGAAATTCCCCTGCCCATTATTATTCTCGGTGGCATTTACGGGGGGTATTTCACCGCTGCCGAGGCGGCAGCCATTACGGCTTTTTACGTGTTTGTAGTGGAAATTTTCATCTACCGCGACATCAAGCTCACACACCTGCCACATATCATGAAAGAGAGCATGGTGCTTGTCGGAGGCATTCTCATCATTCTGGGAGCGGCACTCGGTTTCACCAATTTCCTCGTGGATCAGCAGGTACCCATGAAACTCCTTCTCTGGATGAAAAAATACTTCGCATCCAAGTGGTCATTTCTGATAGTGCTCAACATCTTCCTGCTTATCGTGGGATGCCTCATGGATATCTTTTCGGCCATCGTCGTGGTTGTACCTCTTATTGTTCCACTGGCTCGTTCTTTTGGCATAGATCCCGTACACCTGGGCGTGATATTTCTCGCCAACCTGCAGATTGGCTACTCCACTCCCCCGGTTGGAATAAACCTCTTTATTTCAAGCTTTCGGTTCTCTCAACCGGTCGTCAAACTTTACCGTGCGACCATTCCGTTTCTCATTATTTTGCTGGCCGCCCTTATCCTCATCACATATTTCCCGTCCCTGAGTTTAAAACTCGTGCAGATCTCAGGCGTAAAATAAAGGAGGTGAAAGGGAGTGGACAAACAAGAGACCAAAGGTATACGCATAAAAATCAACGATGATGTGCTCAAAGGCACCTATGCGAACAACGCTGTGATTGGTCACACTCGAGAAGAATTCATCATTGACTTTATCAACGTATTTCCTCCCGAAGGCATTGTCACAGCCCGCATCATAGTCAGTCCAGGACACATGAAACGCATACTCCGGGCCATGCAGGAAAACCTCAAAAAATATGAAGAAAAATACGGAGAAATTCAGGAAGCCTATCTGCCTCAAGCCCAGGTTCAGTAAAAAATCAGGTTACTCAACGGCGTAATTTTACAACAGTAACACCATCGCCGCCTTCGTGTGGAAGACCAGAACGTACCTCCTCGACATAAGGAAAACCGCGGAGATGTTTCATAAGGGCTCTTTTGAGAACGCCCTCGCCCTTTCCGTGAACAATGTACACATAATTCAGATTTTTCAAGAGCGCCGTGTCCATAAACACATTCACTTTCTCGAGAGCGTCCTCAACTCTCATTTTGCGAATATAGCATGTATTTTCAGCAGTCATTACGGGGAAAGAGATATCGTCTACGAGCCTTACAGGAACGTCCGAAAAAACCTGTACAGGATCTGCAACCTGCGCTCGTTCAACCGGCACTACCTCTCCTGTATCAACCCGCCATTTTATCCCCCGGATTTCAACAGTTACTGTACCATCACGGTGAACCTCTATGATTTTTCCAACATCTCCTGTAATTTTCATCTTCACATCCTGCCCTACACCCACTTCCGGCACGGGAAAAGAGCCAGGATCCACCACAGCCTCCGCTTCCTTTCTCACCCGCGTTAGTGTTCGTTCAATAGCTTTTACGGAAGGTTTCTTTTCCTTTTTCAGTTTTTCAATCTCTTCCACACCTTTTCTAATCACCTCATCAACTGCCCGTCTCATCCTGGCTCTCAGTTCCTCTCTGAACCGCTTTCTTTCTTTTTCCAGCTTCTTCTTTTCGGCCTCCACGCGGGTTAATTCCTCTGTCAGGGTCTTCTTCAGTTTTGCGATTTCATCCCGATCTTTTTCGGCGTTTTCAATAAGAGCGGTGAGGTGAGCAAATTCAGCGTCAAGATACTGATGCGCACGATCAACAACCTCCGGTGGGAAACCAGTCCTACGAGCAATATCTATTCCGTGAGTGAATTCCAGCACCCGTGGCTGGAACCGGTAGGTAGGCCCGCTCTTTTCCGAAGAATACCCCATTGACCCCCACTCGCACCATGGATATTCTGCAGCAGTGAATACCCCCTCAATAAGATTCGATGTCACAACCACATCTACTCCCCTTTCAACCAGAACTTCCATAACCGCACGCTCAAGTGCCAGTGCCTCCCTGAGGCTGGTGCCAGCAAATGGCTCGTCCAGAAGCACAAGGTCTCCATCCCGAGCCTCATGCAAAATCCGTGAAAGAACCGCCATCCTTCCTGAAAAGGACGAAAGGCCCTGGGATATATCCTGATAATCTCCGATAAGTGTGAAGATATGACGGTAATAGCGCAGAAAAACATTATCTCTTGAAGGAACAAACAACCCCCGCGATGCCATCCACATACACGCTCCCAGAGCCTTGAGCAGAACGGTCTTTCCACCTGCATTGGGCCCGATGATATAAAGGGCCGCCTTGTTTTCTTTCAGTTCTATGCTACTTGGTACAGGGTCTTTGCCCATCGCCAGCAACTGGGGCGAACGCATTGCTTCTACCTTCATATAATCTGAAAACTCAGGCCGTGATGCCCTCCACTTCTTCGCAAGTCTGGCTCTGGCAAATACTGCATCCACCTCTCCCACAAATCTCATGCACTTTTCAAGTTCAGAAGAGACCCCCCGCACTGTTTCTGTAAGGTCCCTGAGAATCCGGTAAATTTCACTTTCTATTCCGCTTTCTATGTTCATCATTTGATTGTTCAGGCCTATTACTTCCTGAGGTTCCACGTAAACAGTGCGCTCTGTTTGGGAAGTACCCAGGATAATCCCTTTTACTTTACTGCCCCACTCAATTTTCACAGGAAGAACCGCACGGCCGTTTCTGAGTGTCCAGTAATCATCCTGCAAAAAATCTCTGTATTTCTCCATTAAACCTTCCATTGCGTCAACAAGCTTCGCACGTGTGGTGATTTTATCCCGTAAAAGCGTCCGCAGTTTTTGTGAGGCATTTTCCTTGACCTTTCCCTCTTCAGTAATTTTTCCTTCTATCTCCCAGATGATTCCCACAGGAGGAGAAACGTTCCTGGCCCAGGAAGTTATAATTTCCCCGGCACCTTTCAAGAGACGATTTCTACAATCCGCGACCTTCTCCACAAAACGGGCGATACTCACAAGCTCCACCGGTTCAGGCAGTACACCTGCATTGATACGTGCCAGGGTCTCGTGTACATCGGGTATATCATCCAATCCGAGGTCACCTTGCGATTTCAAAAAATCCAGTGCTTCCTCTGTTTCTGCAAGCAGAATCCTCGCCTCTTCCACACCTGAGGAACAGGTGTTCATCAACACATCCCTTGCATAGGGGGTTTGTATACACCTGCAGAGCTCCTCGAATATGAGGTGTATATCCAGGTCCTGGATAATCCTGTTATCGCTCATGAGACAAAATAATTTTAACACAGGCTCTGTGTTGTATCCTGAGGTCTCTGCAGCGAAACCTCAAATTCTCTTGACCCTCCCCGGACCTTCGGTCATTTTAATTAAAAACACTAAAAGGAGGTGAATCATGTCTGAAAATATCAGATTTGACGGTCGCGTGGCTGTTGTAACAGGCGCTGGCGGCGGCCTGGGGAAAATATACGCTTTAATGCTGGCTGCTCGGGGAGCAAAGGTTGTGGTTAACGACCTGGGATGTGCACCGGATGGCTCAGGCGGTACCACAAATTTTGCAGACCAGGTGGTGGAAGAAATTAAATCAGCTGGTGGAGAAGCTGTTGCGGATTACAACGGTGTACATACAAAGGAAGGGGCCGAAGGTCTGATCAAAACCGCGCTCGATGCATTTGGTAAAGTTGACATTGTTATTAATAATGCAGGCATCCTGCGCGACCGGTCATTCATGAAGATGACAGATGATGATTGGAAAGCCGTTATAGATGTACACCTTCATGGCACCTACAATGTTACAAAAGCTGTATGGCCCCATCTCCGAGAAAATCAGTATGGACGGGTAGTGTTTACTACATCTTCAGCAGGACTTTACGGGAACTTTGGCCAGGCCAACTACTCCGCAGCAAAACTGGGGATTGTAGGCCTGATGAACACACTCAAGCTTGAAGGAGAAAAATACAATATCAAGGTCAACACCATTGCTCCATTTGCCGGTTCACGCCTCACGGCCACGGTACTGCCCCAGGATGTCCTTGAAAAACTTAAACCCGAATACGTAGCTCCAATAGTCATTTACATGTGCTGGGAGGGGTGCCAGGAAACAGGCCGAGTTTTTGTCGCTGGTGCCGGATATTTTTCGAGAGCTGCGATAGTGGAAGGGCCGGGCGTGTATTTCAATCTGAACGAGGAAATCACTCCTGAAAAAGTGGCAGAAAAGCTGAACGAGATTAAAACAGTGGAAGGTGCTGTAGAGTTCAACAATGCCACCGAGGCTACCATGAAAGCATTCAAGAATCTCGGGAGTTGACAGCTTAACTTGACACATCGCGTTGTTGCTATTAAAGTAGTCAAGCCGATTAATATAGTAAACAGGAGGTGATTGTATGATTAACGGCGTAAAAGAATTGAAAGAAGCAGTCATTGTAGAGGCACTCAGGACCCCTATGGGGCGTTCCAAGAAGGGTTCTCTTGTCAATGTGAGGCCCGATGACATGGGTGCACTGGTGGTGTCAGAGGTGATCAAACGCACCGGTATCAACGCAGAGGAAATAGAGGACCTTCTTATTGGATGCGCCATGACGGAGGCTGAGCAGGGACTTAATGTGGCACGTCAGATCGGATTTCTCGCGGGACTTCCCATAAAAGTCGGTGCTGCCACCATTAACAGGTTCTGTGGCTCCTCACTTCAAACAATCAACGACGCAGCAGCCATGATTGCAACAGGCGCCGGTGATGTTTACATTGCCGGTGGAATTGAGAGCATGACCATGATCCCTATGGGCGGCTTCCAGCCCATGAAGGCTTTTAATCCTAAAATGATCGAAATCAACAAAGGCAAACCGCCTGCCTTTACCATGCCGCAGACCGCTCAATACGTGGCCGAGAAATACGACATTTCACGCGAAGCTCAGGACGAGTTTTCCTACAATAGCCACATGAAAGCCGCGAAAGCACTTGATGAAGGAAAATTCAAGGACGAAATGGTTCCCGTACCGTTTGAAAAGGACGGAGAAAAGGGTGTACTGGAACACGACGAGTGTATCAGGCGGGATACTTCCATCGAAAAACTGGCACAGCTTCAGCCCATTGTTCAGAGCTTTGACCCTAACAAGCCTCCAATGATTACTGCTGGTAATTCATGTCCCACTAATGACGGCGCAGCTGCTGCACTGATCATGAGCGACAAGAAAGCCCAGGAACTGGGGCTCAAGCCCAAAGTTGTTATTCGTGCTTACGCAGTGGCAGGTGTTGAGGCGTACGAAATGGGGATTGGACCATCACAGGCGGTGCCAAAGGTTCTCAAGCGCGCGGGCCTGAGCCTCGACGATATGGACGTCATTGAAATCAACGAGGCCTTTGCTTCCGTGGTACTGGCAAACTGCAAGTTACTGGGACTGGATCCCAATGACCCCCGTCTCAATCCCAACGGCGGCGCCATTGCACTCGGGCATCCTCTCGGTGCATCCGGAGCCCGGATCATGGCAACACTCGTACACGAACTTCTGCGTCGCAACGGCAAATACGGCCTCGCAACCATGTGCATCGGCGGAGGTCAGGGCATAGCGACCATCGTGGAAGCGATACGGTAATAAAACGGTAATAAAAAGCATTTTCAATAACAAAGCGGTAGCAGAAAAGGATAAACAGGGAAGTGTTGTATTCTTCTTGCGTATTTTGATTGACAGGTCAATCAAGGCTTTTTACATTCATTTCTTGTATGCAAAAATTGCAGCGTGGAGGTGCAACCATGGCCGGGATTAAATCAGTAGGAGTTCACATCCCTTATTATCGCTACCCGCGCTCCGACTGGGTAAAAGTGTGGGGACAGGAACAGCTGGCAGGAATTATGCTCGGTGAAAAAGCAGTGGCAAATTTCGATGAAGACCCAGTCACCATGGGGGTAACCGCAGCTCTTAAGGCATGCCAGGACAATCCAGCAGGTATTGAGGCACTGTACTTTGCATCCACCACCCCTCCGTACCTGGAAAAATCAAATGCTGCTCTCACGGCATGCGCGGTGGACCTGACAGAAGACGCACGCACGGCCGACTTTTCCGGTACGCTCAAAGCAGGCACCAGCGCTCTTATTACGGCATGGGACTGCGTCCGTGCTGGAAGCGTGAAAAATGCAATTGTGGTGGCCAGTGACATTCGCCTGAGCGAACCCAGGTTTTACATGGAAACCATGATGGGTGACTGTGCCGCTGCATGCGTGGTAGGTGAGGATGACGTAATTGCGGAAATCAAGGATGCTGTATCACTTAATACTGAATTCACCGATGTATGGAAGCGCATTTCTGACAGGTTTCTCCGGTACGACGACGAGCGATATTCCAGCACTCACGGATACCTGAAATACGTGCCTCTTGTGCTCAAAAAGCTGTTCCAGAAAACGGGCCTGACACCTGAAAACATCAATCGAATCATCGCCTACGCGCCTGAAGGCGCAACTTACATGGCTATGGCCAAACGCTCGGGATTTCCTCAACTGTGGAACACAGACCCGCTTTTACTTCAGATAGGCAATGCAGGTGTTGCATCTCCTCTCATCCAGCTGGCCAACTACCTCACCGAAGCAAAACCTGGAGAAAAAATTATTCTTGTAGGTTATGGCAATGGAGCAGACGCGATACTCTTGGAAGTAACGGACAGGATCGAAAACTACCGGGATCGCATAGACATCAAGAAACAACTCGAAGCCAAATCAACAGATGTCACCTATGCCAAAATTCTTTACTGGCGCAACTCTCTCAAGAAAAACGTTGACTCCCCCTGGGAATTCCAGCCCTTTACATCCATTGCGAGTATCGACCGCCAGCGCAAATATATTTTCGCCCTTTACGGCCAGCGGTGCACAAAATGCAACACAACATACTATCCCCCCAAGAGGGTGTGCCCCTCCTGCGGAGAACGAGACAGCAGCGAAGATGTAAAGCTCTCCAAAAAAGGAACTGTTTATTCATTTGAAATCGATCATGTCTTCCCCAATGTAGAGGCACCCACATGCATGACCATCGTGGACCTGGAAGGTGGGGGGCGGGTGCTCACGCAGATGACAGATTACAAGCCCGATGAAGTAAAGGTGGGACTGGAAGTTGAGCTTGTCTTTCGCAAGTATCACGAGGCCAAAGGTATTTATCACTACTTCTGGAAAGCTCGACCTAAAAGGTTTTGAGATACGATGGTAAAAAGACAGACATTTTCCAGATAGCAAAAACATGAAGTAAAGGAGGGGTTAAAATGAGCATCAAGGACAAAATCGCCGTAATCGGCATCGCACAGACAAAGTTTGGAGAAAACTTCGATATGTCCTATGAAGATATGGCAGTGGAAGCAGCTTTCGGTGCCATGGAAGATGCAGGCGTGGGACCCGACGACATTCAGGCAGTTTGGCTCTCCACCTTTGATCCGAGCATTACAGGCGGGATGGGACGTGCCGGGTCCACCATTGTGGATGTGCTTTCCCTGCGCGACAGACCTGTAAGTCGTGTGACTAACTACTGCTCTTCAGGTACTGACGCGTTCAGAAATGCCTGCTTTGCTGTTGCATCCGGAGAATACGACGTTGTACTGGTTCTCGGGTGTGAAAAAATGAGAGACGTGGGCTCGAGAGAATCTCTGGTAAAGGGAGCGGCTGAAGGTGGCCATCCCGTATGGGGTAAGGGCATGACCGCACCGGGAATGTTTGCCATGCGAGCCACCCGTTACTTTCACAAGTACGGTATCGGACGTGAAACCTTGGCCAAGGTGGCTGTGAAAAACCATTACCACGGTTCCCTGAATCCCTACGCTCATTTCCGTAAAGAAATTACAGTGGACAAGGTGCTCAAGGCACCCTTGATCGCATATCCCCTGGGTCTTTTCGACTGCACACCCACCACCGATGGTGCTGCGGCAGCAGTCATTACAAGGGCAGAAAATGCAAAATCCTTCACAGATGAATATGTGCTTGTAAAAGGGCTCGGGCTGAGCGTAGGTGTGGGAGACCGTGTGTTTTTCGATCCCAACGATCCTGTGCTGAACTTCCAGTCCACAAAGGAAGCGGCCAAACAAGCTTATGAGATGGCAGAAATTAAAGACCCCCGCAAAGAAATAGACCTGGCAGAAGTTCACGACTGCTTTACCATTACTGAAATCCTGAACTACGAAGACCTGGGATTCGCGGAAGAAGGAGAAGGCTGGAAACTCATCGAGGAAGGAAAAACTTACAAGGACGGTGAAATTCCCGTTAATCCCAGCGGAGGACTGAAGTCCTTAGGGCATCCCATTGGTGCCACGGGCGTGAGAATGATCGTGGAAGTTGCGAATCACCTGCTCGGTCGTGCCGGTGACCGGCAGGTAAAAGACGCAAAAATTGGCCTTGCTCATAACCTGGGTGGGCCCGGATCCGTGGCAACGGTGGTTATTCTGGGACAGCCATAAGAGCCTGTAACAACTTTACGAATTTACTATCAGAGCCACACGTGGCATAGTGACTCTACAGGTTTGCTTTTACTCAGTATAAAAATATAGAAAAGGGGCAGATTTTCTTGTCATTCTTCTGAACACAATTTCTGGTACACTACCTTTTAATGACGGAAAAAGTGGAAGTCATCATTATCGGTGCTGGATTTGCCGGGGTCGAGGCGGCGTGGTTTCTCGCATCACGAGGCGTCAGGGTACTGCTCTACGAAATGCGTCCCGTGAAAATGACCCCTGCGCACAAGACCCTGTATTTTGCGGAACCGGTCTGCAGCAACTCTTTCAAATCTCTACGCATAGAAACTGCTGCAGGACTGCTCAAGGAAGAGATGAAAATGCTGGGTTCGATTGTGCTTCAGGTGGCAAAAAAACACCAGGTACCCGCGGGGCAGGCACTGGCAGTTGAACGCGCAGCGTTTGCAAAAAATCTCACTGAAATAATTACAACACACCCATTTGTTACTGTTATCCGTGAAGAAGTAAAACATATTCCTGAGGACCGCCCGGTTATACTGGCAGTGGGACCCCTTGCATCTGAAAATATTACCAAAAGTCTGCAAAAATATATCGGTGAATTTCTCTACTTTTACGATGCCATCGCCCCTGTCGTCAGCGGAGAAAGCATTAACATGGCACACGCATTTAAAGGCGACCGCTACGATATGGGTGAAGGTTCGTACATTAATTGCCCTCTTACGGAAGAAGAATACAGACGTTTTTATGATGCGCTGATAAATGCAGAAAAAGTGAAACCTCGTCCCTTCGAAGAAGAAAAATTTTTTGAGGGCTGCCTTCCGGTAGAAGAAATGGCACGAAGAGGCTACCGGTCACTTTTGTTCGGTCCCATGAAACCCGTGGGACTCACCGACCCAAATACGGGACAACAACCTTTTGCCGTGGTACAGCTGAGACCAGAAGACCGTCAGGGTCGCATGTACTCCATGGTTGGATTTCAAACACGCCTTAAATACGGAGAACAGGACCGCGTATTCCGAATGATCCCGGCACTGAAACACGCTGAATTTTTGAGATACGGAAGCATCCATCGTAATACCTACGTGTGCAGTCCGAAGGTGCTTGACGAATTCCTGCGCTTGCGCAAAATGCCACGGGTCTCTCTCGCCGGTCAAATCACGGGTGTGGAAGGATACATGGAATCAGCTCTTTCCGGAATACTGTGTGCTTATTTCATCTGGAAACATCTGCGGGCAGAAACACCCCATCCCCCGCCGGTCGAAAGCATGACAGGGGCCCTGCACCATTATGTCACATCTGCCGATCCTTCATCCTTCAGCCCCATGAACGCGAATTTTGGACTCCTACCCGTCCCCGAAAACCTTAAACTCCGGGGAGACAACCGCAGGCGTTTCCTGGCTGCAAGAGCACTCGAGAGCCTGAAAGCGTGGATTCGGTCAGAACTGCAAAGCAATTCAATGGTATAATGGAACAGATGGACGAACTGGAAAAAACACTGGGTGGCTTCCTGGAACATCTCCAAAAAGAACGGGGGTACTCAAATCTTACAATCAGAGCTTATGCCAACGATGTAAAAGGATTGTTCAATTTCCTCAGGCAAAGAGGTATAACCTCTTTGAACGCCATCGATGAAGACTCAGCGGCTGAATTTCTCATGCACATTTCTCCCAGGTATGACCCCACCTCTGTAAATCGCAAGCTGTCCGCGCTGAGAACCTTTTTTAAATGGCTTGTGCGGGAAGGTAAAATCGCCGGAAATCCTTTTGCTCATCTGCACAACCTGAAAGATCCTCTACCGCCCCCATCGTTTCTCACGACCACCGAAACCAGCGTGTTTATTCGAAACACGGAAACCAATCTGCGCACCCGTGCCATTGTAGAACTTCTCTACGGTAGCGGACTGCGTGTATCCGAGCTCGTAGCTCTGCACGTGGGTGACGTGAATTTTCACGCCGACTTCATCAGGGTCACAGGTAAAGGACGAAAACAGCGGATTGTTCCCCTGGGTCGGTTGGCGAAGAAGGCTCTCAGTGATTATATTAAGTGGCGGGAGGAAAAAGGGGAAATCATCAACGCCGACTCCCCACTATTTGTAAACGAAAAGGGCACTCGCTTGAGCGACAGATACGTGAGGAAGCTGGTGAAATCGCTCGCACAACAAAGTGGAATTTCACACACTGTGACTCCACATACCTTACGTCACACATTTGCAACACATCTTCTCGAAAGAGGAGCGGATATCCGCAGCATTCAGGAAATGCTGGGACACTCAAGTCTCCAAACCACACAGCGTTACACGCACGTGGCAGTGGATATCCTCATGGAGGAATATAGAAAATGTCATCCGAGGGCGAGAAAACATGAATAAAGTAAAAGGAACCACCATTATTGCTCTGAAACATTCAGGCGGTACCGTCATGGCCGGCGATGGTCAGGTCACCCTGGAACACATCACACTCAAAAGCACAGCCAAAAAAGTCCGCAGACTCTACCACGACAAGGTACTGGCCGGGTTCGCCGGGGCAACCGCAGATGCCTTCACACTATTCGAACGCTTTGAGAGCAAGCTCGAAGCCTTCGGGGGCAATTTGCTCCGTGCAGCTGTAGAACTGGCCAAGGAATGGCGCACAGACAAAATCTTACGGCGTCTGGAAGCACTCCTTGTTGTCACGGATGGGGAAAAACTTCTGCTTCTCACAGGTGGAGGCGATGTCATAGAACCTGATGACGACGTAGTCGCCATTGGTTCAGGAGGACCATACGCTCTTGCAGCAGCGCGTGCACTTATAAGACACACGCAGCTTTCTCCTAAAGAAATTGTGGAAGAAGCCATGCGCATTGCTGCAGAGCTATGCATATACACCAACGAAAACATTATCGTGGAGGAGATAACCCGTGAAAGCACCTGAAGACTTACAGCTCCGAATGGAATACCTGACACCCAGGGAGATTGTCGCCGAACTGGATAAATACGTTATTGGTCAGAAAAAAGCCAAAAAAGCGGTGGCCATTGCACTGCGCAACCGATGGAGGCGCATACGCGTGCCACAGGAGCTGAAAGATGAAATCGCTCCCAAGAACATCATCATGATCGGCCCCACAGGAGTCGGAAAAACCGAAATCGCCCGGAGGCTTGCGCGGCTGGCCGAAGCACCATTTGTAAAAGTGGAGGCAACCAAATTCACCGAAGTCGGTTATGTGGGCAAAGACGTGGAATCTATCATTCGTGAACTCACGGAAATCGCCGTCAATATGGTTAAGGAAGATGAAAAGAAGCGCATTCAGGAAAAAGCACGAAAACTTGCAGAACAACGCGTGGCTGACCTGATCATTCAACGCGAGCGCCGCATCTCACGCAACGAGATGAAGCCGGGCGCACCTCCCCCTGACTACAAGGCCCAACGCCGCCAGATTATCGAAAAGATCCGTGCGGGAGAGTACGATGATTTTGTACTGGAGGTTGAATCACAGCAAAGATTTATGCCGGTGGTGGAGGTATTTGCAGCCAACACTCCTGAAAATCTGGAGCTTAACCTTCGTGAACTCATGGAAAATCTTATTCCTGGCAAACAACGAAAGCGTCACATGACGGTTCAGGAAGCACTGCGAATCATGGAAGAGGAAGAATCTCAAAAACTTATCGACATGGAAAGCGTTGCGAGAAGAGCCATCGAGAAGGTGGAAAATTCAGGGATAGTGTTCATTGATGAAATAGATAAAGTCGCTGTTAAAAGCGGCAGTCATCACGGTCCCGATGTCTCACGCGAGGGCGTACAGCGTGACCTTCTGCCTATCGTGGAAGGCACTTCGGTCATGACAAAATATGGGATGGTAAGAACCGACCATATACTCTTTATTGCCGCCGGTGCATTCCACATGTCCCGACCTTCGGATTTGTTACCCGAACTCCAGGGTCGCTTTCCCATCCGGGTTGAACTTGACCCTCTGACAGAAGATGATTTCGTACGAATACTTACGGAACCCAGTAATGCCCTGATCAAACAGTATACCGAACTCCTGCGTACTGAGGGAGTAGAACTGAAATTCACAGAAGAAGCCATTCGGGAAATTGCCCATATTTCCTCCCTTGTAAATGAACGTACCGAAAACATAGGGGCCAGACGCCTGCACACCGTAATGGAAAAGGTTCTTGAAGAAGTGTCATTTGAAGCACCTGAACTCAAAGGACGCGAAATTCTCATTGATGGTGAATATGTGAGGCAAAGGCTTAAAGATATCATTGTTGACGAAGATCTAAGCCGTTATATACTTTAAGTCTTAATGCTTCTTGCGATCGAAACTTCCTGTGACGAAACAGCTGCAGCGGTATTCACGAATAATGGTAAATTACTTTCTGACATTGTGATGTCTCAGGATCATCTGCATGCTCGCTATGGAGGAATCGTACCTGAAGTGGCATCACGACGCCACATTGAAGTACTCCCCGCGGTGGTAAAAGAAGCTCTGCATAAGGCCCGGGCAGACATGTCGGCCGTTGAGGCCATCGCCGTCACAGTGGAACCTGGACTCATGGGGGCCCTGCTCGTTGGAACCTCATTTGCCTCTGGGATGGCACGGGTAACGGGTGCGCGTCTCATCCCGGTCAACCATCTGGAAGGGCACCTTCACGCTCCATTTGTAGGAAGCGAGCCTCTTTATCCGTTCGTTGGGCTCGTCGTTTCAGGTGGCCATACAAGCCTTTACCTGGTCAGGGATACAGGCGAGTACACTCTCTTAGGTTCTACTCGGGACGATGCAGCTGGTGAAGCATTTGATAAAGTAGGACGGATACTTGGAATTTCCTATCCAGCAGGACCACGCATTGACCGCATAGCAAAGGAAGGACGCCATGATGCTCTTTCTTTCCCTCGACCCATGCTGAACGAAGACTCCTTTGACTTCAGCTTCAGCGGGCTTAAAACTGCCGTGCTTTACGCAGTCAAAAACGGGGCGTTAAGCACACATTCCCTTGCTGATATTGCAGCCTCATTTCAGGAAGCTGTCGTGGATGTACTGGTACAGAAAACACTCAAAGCCTCAGAACAAACCGGGGTTGACAGAATCGTCATCTCCGGCGGAGTCGCCGCCAACAGCCGCCTTCGCGAAAAAATACAACAAGAGGCGACCTCAAGAGGAATAGAAATTGTTATTCCTCCCCTGCGTTTGTGTACTGACAATGCTGCTATGATCGGATACACGGCCATTCTCAGACTTCGTACCGGTCGTATTCCCTCTGAATTCAGCGTATCCCCGAGGAGCACATTTCTTTGAGCAGGCAAAAGGAGCTTTCACAGCATTACCTCATCAGTCACAAATATCTCGAGCGTCTCATCGAATTCGTTAATCCACTCTCTACCGACATCATTGTCGAAATTGGCCCGGGTAAGGGAGCTTTCTCGACGCATCTGGCGAAAAAATGTAAAAAACTATTTCTCGTTGAAAAAGATATTCTTCTTATAAAGCAGCTACATACCCTGTTCTCTACAGAAAAAAACGTTATCATCATTAACACCGACATACTCAGCACACCACTTAAAAAAATCTCAGCAGAACCTGTACTGCTTTTCTCAAACCTTCCCTTTTCAATTACCACCGAATTCCTCGTTTACCTGGTGATGAATCGGGACCTGATCAACAGGGCCGTGGTGGTGTTTCAAAAGGAAGTCGCCGAAAGGCTTGTCGCGGCAGCAGGAACGCAGGCATATGCCTGGCAATCTGTATGGATTCAATGTTTCTTTCACGTACAAGCAGGGCCTTCCATACCCCCTTCCGCATTTAAACCCAGGCCATCCGTTGTATCTACCTCACTACAGCTTGTTCCCCGACTCGAACGCAGGTGCGTAAAAAGGGAAAAGGCTTTTCTGAGATTTATCCGAATGTTATTCAAACACCGGAAGAAAAAACTCTCAAATGCTTTACCCAAGGACATTAAAGAGGCCTTGCTTCAGCGAAACGCATTATGGAAAAAACGCTTAAACGAAAGAGTTTATAAATTTACTCCTGAGGACCTGTGGACAATTTTCAACCTGAGATTCACTTCACCGGGAGAGGAGGGAGAGTCAGCCTGAGGATTTACCCCCCTTCTGCCTCTCGTCTTCCTGAATGAGTGAAAGCTGACCCGGTAATTTGTCCCGGTATTTCTCCAGCACCAGATCCACACCCTCGCGAATGTACACAGCCACCGGCACCTTAGTGCGCTCTGATAGAAGCTTCAGGTTATAATCCTGATCTGGATTGAGGTACACGGTTGTAGCTATTTTCTTACCTGCCATGGCAACCTCTTATACGTGAAGTTCACCGCGTATGCACAGGAACTTTATGCATGTTTGATTTTTCGTCTTCTTGTTGCCATTGACCACCATTGCAATATGTTAAATTATAATGTCTGTTAACCTAAACATCAAGGAGGAAACCATGGGCGAATGGGATGAACTCTCCAGAGCTGCGGAAGAGGCCGCAAGAGTCGCCGGGGTGCTGCTTCGAAAAGAGTTCGGAAGAGTTCGAAATATCAGGGAAAAACAGCCAAATGATTTTGTTACTGAAATGGACCTTCGCTCTGAAGACGCCATTCGGTCCTTTCTTTTCGCCCGCTTCCCCAACAGCCGCATCATCTCGGAAGAACGGACTCCTGAAGAAATTGAGAAGGGTTTGACGTGGGTGGTTGATCCACTGGATGGCACAAAAAATTACATCCACGGGTTCCCTTTTGTGTGCGTCTCCGTGGCAGCGATGGTAGAGGGAAAGGTAAGGGCAGGAGCGGTATATGATTTCCTGCGCGATGAAATGTTCAGCGCCGCGGAAGAGAATGGAGCCTGTCTCAACGGAAACCTCATCCGAGTATCCGGTAAAAATTCTTTAAGTGAAGCCATGATCAGCACAGGGTTTCCCTTCAGAGCCAAGAAGTACATAGATGTATATCTCCAATCTTTCAAAGCCGTGTTTAACAAGGTCGCAGCTGTTCGACGAGCAGGCTCGGCAGCCCTTGATTTGTGCTACACCGCCTGTGGAATTTTCGATGGCTTCTGGGAAATTGGCCTCAGCATATGGGATGTGGCGGCCGCCTCGCTCGTACTACGCGAAGCAGGGGGCATCGTGTCAGATTTTGACGGAAGAAACAACTACCTTTATACAGGTAACATAGTTGGAGCATCTTCTGGTATCTATCAGGAACTCTTCGATATTATCTCTCCCATCCTTGGAGGAGATGCACTCCAGGGCCTCTCGAGAGGCTGATTTGTCTTGAAATCTTCTCAGCAGGAGTTTACTTTAGTACAGAATTACATTTACTTTAGTGAAAAAATTGCAGAGGAGGTGAGTCATGGCCCTCAACAGAGCATGCCTGGGTAAACAGTACAAGCCCCAGACATTTGAAGTCACTGCTGAACGCACCAAAAAGTATGCCCTCTCATACAACGAAGACAACCCGTGGTTCCTTGACGAATCACGTGAGGGCGGGATTATCGCACCGCCTCTTTTTGGAGTTGTGTACTCAGGCCCAAGCGTGGCAAACGCCATGTTCGACCAGGAACTCAACATCAATTTTGCCTATCTCGTACACGGTGAACAGGACATGTATTACATTCGTCCGGTAAAGCCTGGAGACAAGATTACATCCATCTCCTGGGTGGCAGGCATTGAAGAAAAGGCAACTGGTGAAATTCTTACCGTAGGAGTGAGATGCTGGAATCAGCAGGGAGAAGACGTGCTGTTTTCTTACTATTCCTTCTTCATCCGTGATCCACAGAAAAAAAAGGAAAAGAAGGATGAAAAAAAAGAAGAAACACTCCCTGAACCAGAACACACCCAGAAAATGGAGGTCAAATCCGACCAGAGCATGATTTATGCCGAAGCATCAGGAGACCACAACCCCATCCACGTGAATGAAGAATTCGCAAAAAGCGTGGGTTTCAAAGGAGTTATTCTTCAGGGACTCTGCACCATGGCTTTCACATCAAAAGCAGTGATTGACAACTACCTGGACAGGGACCCCACGCGCCTCAAGAGGCTCAAGGTCCGTTTTTCCAAGCCCGTATACATGGGGGACGTCATTGAAACGCGCATGTGGACAGCCGGGGAGGCAGGACCACGTAAAATCATCAATTACTACGCGGTCAACCAGGACAACGTGCCTGTAATCCTCAACGGTGTTGCAGAGATCATCTAACCCCCCGGGGTCTGGTCTCAACATTGAACATTCCGGATTTGAAACAGGTGATCTTCTCGTTCCGAAACTCCTGAGAAAGGGATAAAAACAACCTTTTAACCTCAGTGTTCCCTTATGAACAATGCGAGGGTGAGGATTGCCCAATGCAATGTATTGGTCCACTCAAGCCGAAAAGTTTTTTAAGTGAGGGGTCAGGTGGAAGTTCAGGATCATCCAGGACGAAAATAGAAATAGAAAAATATTGAGGGTTAAACCGACAACCATACCGGGCAACGGCGAGAAAGA
>JAJRZV010000046.1 GCA_024275095.1 bacterium
GAAGCCGCCCCATGCTTTCGGACCTGAGGGAGTCCGGGGCCATAGAGCAGGACGCTGACGTGATTATGTTCATTCACAGAGAGGCGGATTTCAGCGAGCTTTGTTCTTGCCCTCCGGATGAAGAGTGCATATGCGGCAGGCGGGGCGCAGAGAATCTTGTGGATGTTGATATAAAGAAGAACAGGAACGGTCCGGTTGGTTCTTTCAAGCTGGTATTTTTAAGGGACTACACAACCTTTGAGAATCCTGCACCCGAGCCGGAAGTTCCGTTTATAAGTGAGTGACGGGTTCTCCTGTCCACGTCCAGTAACCTTTCATAACTTTTTGGCTTTGCCTGACGGCCCGGGTTGTAAATGATTGTGCACGACGTACGCTTTCTTCAATGGAGTGTCCCATGGCCAGTTCACAGGCAAGGGATGTGGAAAAGATACACCCTGTTCCCCGAACGTTTTTTTTAAGGCGTTGATAGGGTAGCTTTTGAACTGTATCTTTGAGAGCAAGTACATTATATACACGTCTCTTCTTTGAGACATCTCCCATTTTGAGGAATACGGCTTCCACACCCAGGAGGGAACGCAGCGTGCTCGCCATTTCTTCGGGGTCGAAGTTAAAGTGACCTTTTAGTACCTTGATGAGCTCTTTTGCTTCTGCCCAGGTTGGTGTAATCACGTGTGCGTGTCTCATTAAAGTCAAAAGATCTCTCAGGGGTGCACTGAAGGCCTGAGCGGCTGAGCTTGGGTTTATCACGGGGTCAAGTACAACCCAGGATGGCCTGGCTTGTTTTAGAGTTTTTGCAAGAAGACGACACACCGATGAGGAAGGTATGTGTCCGATTTTTACAGCATCAAATGTGTGAATTTCAAATGCTCGTTTCAGAGCTTCTTTTAGAAATCCCGAAGCAGGCACGTGGGTTTCAAAATACCTGTTGTGCCATTGAATTGTAAGAGAGGTAGGTATGGAAAAGTGATATGTTTCATAATGCAGGGCCACGAGCCTGTCCACGAGAATTCCTGCGCCTCCGGAAGGATCAAATCCTGAAAGTATGAGCAAGGATGGTTTAGTTTTCATCGACGAGTTGTAGAAATTTGCGTGTTGTTTTTTCGGGATCAGGAGCGCCGAAAATTGCAGAAATACACGCTATGCCATATGCTCCTGCATCGAGTATTTGCTGAACATTAGAAAGGTTAATACCACCGATTGCATATATTGGTCGGATAGCTTTTCGAACAGCCGCCTTCAGATTGGTTATCCCCTGAACAACAGTGCCTGCCTGTTTCGTGGTTGTCGGGAAGATTGTACCGAAAGCAAGGTAATCTACACTGTTTGATATTTCGGGTACTTCGATTTCATCTATTGAGTGAGCTGAATAACCTATTATTAATCTGTTTCCAAATGTTTTTCTCAATAGAAAGGGGGGGATATCATTACTTCCAACATGTACTCCATCTGCTCCCGCGACGAGAGCGATGTCTGCCCTGTCGTTAACCACGATAATTGCATCAGAACATGCCTTCAGTTGTTTTACAAGCTGGAAAAAAGCGCGGTCATTTGAACATTTTTTCCACCTTACCTGGACAAGTCTTACACCTGCCCGGATTATCGCCTGTCCCAGTTCAAAAACCCTGTCCGGTGAGCCAATGTAATCAACATCAAGAATTGGATACAGTCGGGGTAGAGATTTTTCCCTCACGTTGTGTTAGCTTTTAATGTTGTACTTTTGAATTTTTTTTGAAAGTGTATTTCGATTAATTCCCAGGATGCGAGCAGCCTGGAGGATGTTTCCCTCGGTTTTTTCAAGCACGAGTTTGAACAGGACCTTTTCAAACTCTCCTGTTATTATGTTGTAGAAATTACCTGCTTTTTCCAGATCCCGACGTTCCAGAAGGTTACGTAATTTCATGGATATTACTTCCTCCAGTGAGAATCGAGTTATGATTTTTTCGAGAGAGTCGCGTGCGAGTTTTCTTTTGGAAATACGAGTTCCGTCTGTCGGGAAAAGATACACGAAGTTGGGGTCTTCAAGATCCCTCGATATAATGGATTTGGCAATAATGAAATCTGTTTGTTCCGCATCTACCGGCTCCCTGATGATGTCGGGAATACCTTTTTTGAAAAGGGAGGGTACGAGATGGGCATTGCCTTCGTTTACAAGAGCTATCACATACAACCTATCAGATTGTGCGATAAGTCTTTCCACGATTTTGAATTTTTCTTCCTCGGACTGAGAGAAGTCCACGGCAACCATTGCGGGCTTTTCTTCCCACTCTCCCCGAAGGAACGGTTCTATATCTTTTACAGGGGTGACCTCACATCCCCGGCCTTGAAGAAGATTGATGAAAGAGACCCATTTCCGCCTGTCGCCTATAAATGAGACAGGTAGAGGTTTTTGTTTCAAATTATTTTTTCCTCCCTACTTTTATAATAAGTACCGGTACCGGTGTTTTTCGTATTACTTTTTCTACGGTACTTCCCAGAAGAATGCGACCTACACCTGTGCGGCCATGGGATGCCATAACAATTAAATCCACCTTTTCGGAGGATGCAAATTCGCTGATTCCGTCTGCGGCATCCGATGCTGGAATTACCCTTTCTTCGACAGGGACGGAGCTTTTTTTCTGAGCTTTTCTCAACCGATTGATGAATTCTTCCTGAAGTACCTTAAGAATTTTTTGGGGTATTACTGCTCCCAGGGTTTCCAAGCAGTAAAGAAGATAGATCTTTTTTACATTCAAATGTTCAGAGAGTTTGACTGCAAACTGGAAGCCTTTATAGGATGTTTTTGATGTATCTGTCGGCACAAGTATTTTGCGAATTATCGGCCGTCTTTTGGTTCGTGTTACAAGCACAGGAATATCGGCACCCCTTAACACACGCGCTGTGACAGAACCAAGGAAAAATCTTTCAATCCCGGAAAGCCCACGGGTGCCCATGGTAATGACATCTACCTTTTTCTTACGGGCGACTCTGAGGATTTCCTGATGTGGTGAGCCATAGGAAACCTCTACATCACATTTGATACCCTGAGATCTTATGTTTGTTGCAAGTTCTTCTAATTTTTCTTGAGCGTGCTGAGTCTGTTTTTCTCCCAGCTGTTCGATAAATTCTGGAGAGATGGCATCTGAAAAGCTGATATTGGTTTCAGGGATTACATGAAGAAGGACGATCTTGCCGTTTGTTTTTTTGGCTAAATATTGTGTCCATCTCAACGCTTCAAGAGAATGTTCCGAGAAGTCTATTGATACCATATATTTTTCGAACATGACCCCCTCCGGTGATTTGGGGACAATTTATCAGATGAACATCCAAGGGGCAAATGAAAAAGCTACCGCCTCCCCACCCATCCCACTTCCCTTTCTTGTTGTTTAATCCGGCTTCTCCTGAGCAGAGCGTTCAGGCAGGGCGTACAGAAACGACTCGCCCGTTGAATTCCACAATACCTTCAGTGAGCGCATAGAGTGTGTAGTCGCGCCCCAGCCCGACTCCAAAACCTGGCTTAAAGCGGGTTCCACACTGCCTCACAATGATTTCACCGGATTTTACATACTGTCCGCCGAAGCGTTTTACCCCCCGGTATTTTGGATTGCTGTCTCGGCCGTTTCGCGAACTTCCTTGCCCTTTTTTGTGAGCCAAGGCTTATCCCTCCCCTGATTCAATCTTTTTAATGTACAACTTACTGTAATGTTGGCGATGTACCTTTTTGACTTTTGAGTCTTTTCGACGTCGTTTTTTAAAAATAATGACTTTTTTCCCTTTCAGATGTTCCTGTACCTCTGCTATTACACGTGCGTTGGCTACAAGAGGTTTACCGGGTATTAGTACGCTGCCATCAGACAGTGCCAGTACTTCTTCAAGGGTTATTTCTTCTCCTGTGGATACGTTTAATTTCTCGACCAGAAGTACATCCCCTTCTCGGACAATGTATTACTTGCCGCCGGTTCTGATGACAGCGTACTTCATTGCTTCTACCCGAATGAATTTTTAAATTTTTCCCACCAGCATAAAACAAATAATAAGTGAATATATCACGAGAGATTCAATAAGCACAAGTCCCAAAACAAGAGGAATGAACATCTGGTCTCTTGCACCGGGATTGCGGGCGATACCTTCCATGGCCGCTGCCACGGAACGTCCCTGGGCAGTAGCTCCTGCAGCTGAAGCAATGGCGATGCCGAAACCAGCAGCAAGAGCCAGTGCGAATTTTACAATGTCCCCCGATGAAGCTGCTTCAGCGGTTTCTTCTGCGGCGTGGGCCATACCGGCTGCCATTACGAGAGCCAGGCCACATAGTGTGCTCGTCAGTTGCACCAGCTTTTTCTTCATGCTGCACCTCCTCGCTTCAATGTTTTATTCGTGTGCAATGGCAAGGCCAATATATATGGCTGTAAGCATGGCAAATACAAAGGCCTGCACAAAAGCTACGATGAGAGCCATGAATAAAAATATTGCAGGTACTCCCACGGGAATAAGATGTTGAAATATTTCGAGCACCATATGGTCGCTGAACATGTTACCGAAAAGTCGGATGGAGAGGGTGACAGGCCTGAATACGTGACTTACAAGTTCTATGAGCAGGAACATCGGCGCCATTAATTTGATAGGGCCCAGAAAGTGCTTCAGGTAGGAAATGCCGTGTGCCCGGAACCCGGTGTAATTGTAATAAAGAAATACGAAAAATGCGGCTCCTGCATTCACATTGATGTTCGATGTGGGTGGGATAAAACCGGGAATCAGCCCCAGAAGGTTCATGGCCAGTATGTATATAAACACGGCTGCTACAAAGGGGGTGTACTTATCTCCTTCTCTGCCGGCAATGTAGTGAACGAGGTTTCTGTTAAACTCCACAATAAGCTCTATGAAATTGTAAAGTGTGGGTCTGGGATTGGGTAAAATGTCATTTTCTTCGGGATTTTTTCGCGAGATAAGAGAGTAAAGGATAAGAAGTATGGCCACAAACAGTCCGCAGAGCAGGAAGTCTTCGTATCCTTTCAGGAAGGGTATCTGGGATAACCAGGTCATTTTGACTGCTCCTTCCGAGTTTGGTTGACGAACATTAACATAATGGCGAGAGAAATGACAACAATTACTGTACCGACGGCCATGGCTGCAAAATTACCGTGAAGCTTGAGTACAGCTACTATGAAAATTGCGGCCAAAAGCACCTTTACGCCGAACAATCCAAATGCCCTTATGCGAGATGACCGAATTAAGACCACATCGAGAGCTTCTCCTGTGAGAAAGGCGAGGGTTACCACAAGGGCTGCTCCGCTTGCAAATGAGAGTGCTGTGACAGCATCCGTCATAAACCAGACGAAAATTGTCATAACGATGGTGATACCCGAAGTTATCAAAAGCATACGTCTCAGTATTCGCTTGCTCATTATTTCGTTTTGCCTGCTTTACGCAATATAATCAATAAGTTATACACGCCGGCTGTGAAACCTATCAGTATAAAAATTCCTATGCACAGTCCCTCGGTTCCCCACTTTTTGTCAAGAAAGTAACCCAGCAAAGCACCTCCTGTAACAGCAGCAGCCAGTTCGGTACCTGCCGCGATATACAGAAGACCCCGTTGAAATGTATTTGAAGAGTTTTCTTTCACGCTACACCTTCAGTTCTTTAAAAGATGCTCTGGCTGCTTCTATTGTTTTACGGATATCGTCCTCAGTATGTGCTGTCGAGATAAACCATCCTTCAAACTGTGATGGTGGTAAGTAAATTCCCCGTTTAAGCATCGAATGAAAAAATTGACTGAAAAGATTGATGTTCGAAGATTTTGCAGCTTCCAGATTTTTTACCTTTTGTGTGTTAAAAAATACCGTAAGTACAGAGCCAACACGATTTATAGTGATGGACACGTCAGTCTCTTTTGCAGCCTCAAGCAGTCCGTTTTC
This sequence comes from bacterium, assembly GCA_024275095.1. GTDB lineage: Bacteria > JAJRZV01 > JAJRZV01 > JAJRZV01 > JAJRZV01 > JAJRZV01. Next base: position 5,892 of record JAJRZV010000046.1, read on the forward strand.
GAGAGTTTTGCCTATTTTGTCCAGGCGATCGTAAGGCCTTTCTTTTTTCAGAATGCGAAGGGTGGCCAGCCCTGCAGCCATGGCTACCGGGTTGCCGCTGAGTGTACCTGCCTGATACACATCTCCAAGCGGTGCCAGCTTTGTCATGATATCTTTCGGACCGCCGTAGGCTCCCACAGGGAATCCTCCTCCAATGATTTTTCCTAAACAGGTAATATCAGGCTCAATACCCAGTACTGTTTGAGCTCCTTCAAATGCCACCCTGAAACCGGTGATCACTTCATCGGCCACAAGGAGTGCTCCGTGAGAGCGAACATTTTTCAGTGCTTCCAGGAAGTCATGTTCGGGGGTTATCACACCCATATTACCTGCAATGAGTTCCACGATGACACAGGCTGTTTCTTCACCGTGCTTTTTCATATAATCATCCAGCGCGTTTGCGTCGTTGTAAGGCAGAACCGTTGTCAGTGCGGATAATTCATCCGGTATTCCAGGAGAGCCAGGAAGACCAAAGGTAAGAGCCCCGGAACCTGCCTTTACAAGAAGTGAATCCGTGTGTCCGTGATAGCAACCGTCGAATTTGACGATCCGCTTGCGCCCTGTAACTCCCCGGGCAAGGCGAATTGCGCTCATGGTTGCTTCTGTTCCTGAGTTGACAAACCTGACCATCTCCACGGAGGGAATGGCGGATGTTACCAGTTCCGCCATCTCTACCTCCACCTCACACGGAGCCCCGAAGCTGGTGCCTTTGCTCGCGTACTCTCTCACAGCTTTCAAAATTTCTTCATGAGCGTGCCCGAGTATGAGAGGTCCCCATGACATGACGTAGTCAATATATTCGTTACCGTCCACGTCGAAGATATGCGAGCCTTTGCCATGAGAAATGAAGACAGGTGTGCCACCCACAGCACCAAATGCCCTCACCGGGCTGTTCACTCCACCTACGAGAACCTTTTTCGCACGTTCAAAAAGTCTGGCAGAACCGCTCATGTGTTCACCTCCTGGGGTTCCTGGGCAAAGAATAGCTACCACCTTGTCAACGGTCAACAGTTTAAAGCTGAAAGGGCTCGTTCTTCTGTTTTTTTATCAGTCAGAAGGTAGTTCCTGCCCGCATGTATAGCGCACACGGCACGCGTGATTGGTGCGTGTCGAGAAGTAGGGATAGGGCGGGTGGGAAATATAAGATCGGCGCACAGCAGGAGGGTGCGCCGAGAGATAATCAGGGATAGGGCGGGTGGGAAATATAAGATATAGTAGCAGCCTACCAAAAAAACAAAACAACCGTGCCGCCTACGTACAAAGGTGCTGGAAAATATCTTGAATCCTACCCCTATAGTAAGTGATAATGTTGATAATTTTATTTATAACTTTTGGCCAATGGAGGGATATCAATGAAAGAGAATCGCCTGGTATGGATGATAACAATGGCAATTTTTATTGGTGCTTTCGCATGTTCACCTTCCAAGTCGACAACCACCGTGACTCCTCCTGGTGGAAGTACCGGTGGAGGTGGCGGTGGAGATGGCGGTGGAGGTGGCGGAGCTACCACGGCAGCCTATATTTCTCTTACCGCAACTCCGTCAACCATTTCTTCAGTCGGGACTACAAGTATTACAGCGGTGGTCCTTGATAGTACGCAATCCCCGGTGCCGGTGGGGACAGAAGTGAATTTTTCCGTGAGCCCCGATTATGCCGGGAGTGTAACTCCGGAACTCGCCACCACCACTCAATCTGGTGTCGCCTACACAACTTTTTACTCCAGTGGTCAATATAACGGTGATGTATACATTTACGCGTCTTCTGGCTCTGCACAGGCTTCCGTTAAGGTGAACATTCTACCCCCGGAGATCGCATCCATTGTATTTGTGTCTGCAGATCCCACAGTGATTGACCTTTACGGTTCAGGCGGACAGTCAACAGCCATTGTGAAATTTCGCGTGCTGGACAGCAGTGGCAATCCGGTACAGGGGGTACCCGTATCTTTTACGCTGATAGGACCTTCGCCTTCCGGCGTTACACCCATTGAATATCTGGATCCCCTCTCTACCACAACAGATGCGAATGGATACGCACATACAGTGCTGACAAGCGGTATTATTGCAGGGCCTGCCAGAATTATCGCCACAGCGACTGATTTGAACACCGGGAAGATAATACAGGCCTCGTCCACACCTATTTCCATTGGCGGTGGAGTGCCTTCACACAAACATTTTTCTCTTGCGGCCAAACAGCTTAACATTTCAGGCTTAAGGTGGTACGGGTTGCATGATAAGATTACTGCATTTGTTGCAGACCGGTTTTCCAATATTATTCGCACACCGGTCACGGTTTCGTTCTTTGCCGAAGCAGGTGCCATTCAGACAAGTGCAACAACAGATCCTGACTATGGATCGGCTACTGTTGTGTTGCAGTCACAGGCTCCGTTGCCCCGAGATGAATCTCCACTACCCAAGACAGAGGCGCAGACATTTCCTCCTGATGGATACCCTGCATTCTCCACCGGGTGTGTCCAGGCATACTACGATGGCACGTGGTACTACAGGACGTTCAATCCTCGCGATGGCTACCTGCGCATTATTGCTGTAACCAAGGGCGAGGAGACATTTTTCGACTCCAACGCCAACGGAGTTTATGACCAGGGAGAGGACTGGATTGACATCGGCGAGCCGTTTATCGATGCCAATGATAACGGCATATGGGACGATGCCGAACCTTATGTGGACGGTGACGGTGACGGCCGTTTTACACCGCCGGAGCCCTTTGCAGATGCCAATGAGAACTGCTTGTATGATCCTGGTGATGAGTCCTTCACGGATCTTGACGGTGACGGAGTGTATGATTACGGAGACTCTTTTACGGATGTGAATAACAACGGCAGGTGGGATCCCGCCGAGTTTTATTTTGATGCCAATAATAACGGGAAGTACGATGGACCCAATGGCAAATGGGATTCCAACACGAGCATATGGACTGACATGAATATTATCTTTTCCGGTGGTGCATGGGTAGATTACGATTTTTATGTGTGCAATGCAGATTGTTCGACCGGGTGCTACGTCTCGGCTCCTACTGTACCCGCTGGAAAGTGTGGGGTGATAAAAATGTTGCTTCGTGACCATAATTACAACCCTCCCCCCTTTGTGCTATCTTTTAAAATAGGCAGTGCCACTTACTGGAAAGATTACGAGTGTGGTCCCGGCTCACGTTGTGTGTTTCTTCCACTTCACGGGATGACATTTCCTTCTACAGGAACGAACCTGGCAAATGTTGAATACGATAAGATCTCGGTGGAGTGGGAAGAAGGTGACGGTGATACAATAATAAACACCTATAAGTGGGAGCTGGATGGATTGAGTGTCTGGTTTAATGTGCCCTGATGGTTTCCACCTGTACAGGCGTAGACAATTGATTGTACATACGTGAACTGATATTTTTCAGAGAGAGATGTATGTGTTTCTCCTTGATTTTGACGGGACCGTTTCCCGCCAGGATGTGGGTTTTTCCATACTGAACGAGTTTTCCACCGGCTCGTGGGAGGATATAGACCGTGAATTTCTTGAAGGGCGTATCGGGTCGCCGGAAGCCTACAGGCGTATTTTCAGGATTATGCGTCTCGACAAGGATAAATTAAGGGAGTATCTTCAACGTATCGACAGCATAGACCCTGCGTTCCAGGAGTTTTACCAGCTGCTGCGTGGAAAAGGGTGGGAGGCTGCCATACTGAGTGACGGGTTCGGGTTTTACATACGAGAACTCCTTAACAGGAAAGGCATAAAGGATATTCCTGTTTATTCCAACGAACTTTGCTTTAAGGAAGGCTCCATTGAACTGAATACACCCTTCAGCGTTGAGTGGTGTGATGAATGCGGAACGTGCAAACTGGAAATTCTTCGAAGGTACAAAAAACGATATGACCGTGTAATATATGTTGGTGATGGTTATTCGGATCGCTGTGCGATCGAAGAGGCTGATGATGTGTTTTCACGCCGTACGCTCTGGAGGATATGCGCGAGTAAAAATATAGACTCCTGGTATTTTCACAACTTTCAGGATATCGCGCAGGTGTTAAACTGGAAAAAGGAACTTATAATACTTGACCTGGATGGTACCCTGGTGGATTCAGAAGCGGCTGTTAAAAGTGCGTATGAATACGTGGCACGCGTTTTCGGTGTTGAACCGGATAGGTTTTCTGACCTCAAGAAAACCATTGGTTTGCCTTTGAAAACGGTTCTCGGTGAGGTTTTCCCTGCTCATCTTCTCGAGCAGGCGGTAAAGGTTTTCAGAAGTTATTATCAGGATATATATCTTGAGCTGACAAAGCCGCTGCCAGAGGTGGAAACATCGCTTGAGTGGTTGTGCAAACGTAATTACCGCCTGTGCGTATTAACAAACAAGCACGGCCCGTATGCCAGAGAACTGATAAGGTACTTCGGCTGGGATAAATTTATAGAGCTGACAATGGGTGAGGGCGATTCACCTTATGTGAAACCATCCGGGAACGCGCTTCTTTACCTTCTCGAGAAGGTGGGGATTGCTCCTGAAAATGCTTTGTATGTAGGTGACAGCTTGTTTGATGTGGTCACAGCGGAAAAAGCAGGTGTTGAATTTATTGGCGTGGTGACGGGCTACACTTCCCGTGAGGAATTTATGGGACGACGCGTGAGAAGACTCTGCGGTAACCTGGCGGGGTTCGTGAGAGGATTGATGACTGTTCACATGTTTCAGGGTCTGACATGAAGTATTATTTTATTGCTGACCTCCATATTCGACCTGGAGATACGGAGCTTCTGCAGAAACTCGATAAATTCCTTTCAGAGCTTGCACATCGAGAGCCCGGTTCTTACGTCTATTTTCTGGGCGATGTGTTCCAGTTCTTTTCACCGATAGTGAATATATCGGTATTTACGTATGAAAGTGTGTTCAGGGTTTTGCGTCAGTATTCCAGCAGCCTGCGTATTACACTGGTAGAGGGCAACCATGAGTTTTTCCTGAACAAATGGAATGGAGCCTCAGGAGATGGTATGGAAATGAAAGCCTCTCCTCAGGTCATTCAGATAGGCGATCGTACCATTTATTTGACCCATGGCGATGAACTTGCTGGAGGTACCTTTTTCAACAGGTGCTTTCGCCGGTTTGTTAAGAGCCGTGTAATATATTCCCTGTTTTCACTGTTACCTGAACGATGGATCTGGGAATTTGCTCTGTTTCTTTCGAAGATGAGCCGTCATAAGAATTCTCGCCCTTCGACCAGGCTTATTCAATCAATGGAACGCCGGGCACTCAGACTTCTTGGCAAGTATGATGTGGTCATTGCTGGACACAGCCATAGTCCACGTGTTGTTGAAAGGAACGGAAAGTATTACATCAACGTGGGTAGCTTTGTTGATGGGTCTGTTCTCGTTGGGGACGGCGAGAAGTTTTTCTTCACGGCAGGTGTGGTTGATGGATAAAGGTGTGGATGGTCCTATACTTCGAATGGCATCAGCTTTTTCTGTACCGGCTCCCGTGAAGGTCTTTTTTTCTGTGATTTTTAAAGAAAGTAAATGGCTGGCACAAGGTATTGCTTTAATTGAGAAGAGATTGAATACTACACTTGAAATCTCTTCCGCCCTTCCTTTCAATCACACCCGTTACTATGATGAAGAAATGGGTGAGGGTCTCCAGAGAGTGCTCGCATTTGCCTGCGGACTTTTTCCGAGAGTGATGCTTCCTTTTATCAAACATCTGGCACGGTCGGTGGAAGCGGATTTGGCCGAGGATGGGAAACGAAGGGTTAACATAGATCCTGGATTTATGACTCTGGAGCAGGTATGCCTTCTTACCTTTAAGAATTATTATCACAGGTTTTATCTGGGATACGGAGTTTTAGCCGAAATCACACTGATTTACCGAAAAGGCACATACAGCCCTCTTCAGTGGACTTACCCTGATTATGCAGAGAAAGAACTTATCAGAATCTTCAATGAAGCACGGCCTCAGTTTAAAACTGAGCTGGCAAAAGGAGGATGGTTGTGAAGAGTATGACAGGGTTCGCAGTGGCTTCCAGAAAGGTGGGTGTGGAACGTGTTGATCTCACCATAAGGTCACTCAATAGTCGAAATCTGGATGTGAGAGTTTCACTTCCTGTTGCTCTTGCTCCGGTGGAGCCTATTATACGACAGCAGATTGAAAAAGTGATCAGCCGCGGGCGAGTGGATGTTCACATCAAATGGGAACATCCGCATTTGCCAGAGAGAGCTCTGGACCTCAATCGCATTCTTCTTTTAAAGAAACAAATGGACAAAATATTCAAAGTTCTTGGAGATAATGATGGGTGTCCACCGCACATTCTTTTTCAATTCAAGGATTTTATTCTTCATGATGAAATTTCTTCTCCTTCTCCTGCAGTTGTGGAGACCATTGTAGAGAAATTGCTTCCTGTGGCTCTGCGTAAACTTTTACGCTACAGACAGCAGGAAGGCCAGAGGATGCAGAGAGAGGTGAAAGTACTCCTGAAGGATATTGAGGTGGCTGTTACCCGGATGAAAAAAGCAGCGGAATCTCATATGAGGCTTGCACGCAAGCGTTTTGCAGAGTCCGTGGCAACGTTGACAGGTGTGAATGATGAAGCTCTTCGTAAAAAAATTGAAGTGGAAGTTGCTACCGTGTTAACTAAAAGGGATGTCAACGAGGAGCTTGTAAGGATGAGGGCTCACATTAAGGCTTTCAAGTCTGCGATGAAGAGACGTGGACCTGTAGGCAGGGAGCTGGATTTTATCGCCCAGGAAATTCATAGAGAAGCTTCAACCATAGCCGCGAAATCTTTTACGGCCGAATTAACGCACCTGAGCGTCCGTGTGCGCACTCTTACAGACCAGCTTCGTGAAATTATCGCAAATGTGGAGTAAGAAGCATGGGTGATATCCTTAAAATTATTATCTCGGCGCCTTCTGGCGCGGGTAAAACAACTCTCTGGAAGAAACTTGTGGCGGATGATCCACAAATTTACGTCTCTGTTTCATGCACAACGCGTCCCAGGCGTGAGGGGGAGGTTGATGGAAAAGATTACTATTTTATAAGTCGCGACGAGTTTCTTTCGATGATCCAGGAAGGCCGTTTGCTCGAATGGGCGGAGGTGCACGGATACTATTACGGGACCCCTGCAGAAAATGTTGACAGGGCGCTGGAGGAAGGCAAGGACATTCTTTTTGAAGTGGATGTGCAGGGCGCGCGTTCCATCAAAGAAAAACTTCCGGATGCAGTAACTATTTTTGTCCTCCCTCCCGGTGTGGGAGAGTTGAGGCAGAGGCTTGAAAGAAGGGGGCAGGACTCACCAGACGAAATTGAGAAACGACTCACACACGCAGTGGAGGAAATACAGGCAGCAAAAGAATTTGATTATATCGTTTACAATGAAGACCTGGAAAGAGCAGCTGAAGACCTCCGGTCCATCGTTCGCGCGGAAAGATTGAAGACACTCAGAAATGAAGCGCTTATTTCGCGCGTGCTTAGGAATCAGTAAGTTCTTCCTCTAGGTCGGCCTACAGGATAATATTCCACCCCTTTTTGAATGATTTGTTCGCATTCCCAGATGTTTCGACCATCTATGAATATGGGTGTGCGCATTACATTACGCGCCTTGTCCACGTCAAGGTTAACAATTTCTTCCCACGCAGTGGTGATACATGCTGCATCCACATGTTCAAGAGCTTTGTAAAGTTCGTCGAAATAGAGCGTGTTTTCTCCAGGTGGTAGAATTTTTTCCGCGTTTTCACGTGCCTGAGGGTCATACAGGTGTACAATTGCTCCTTCATCGAGCAGTAACTTCGCCACTTTTAAGCCGGGTGATTCCCTTACGTCGTCGGTTCCGGGTTTAAAGGCCAGTCCGAGAACCGCAACGTGCTTCCCGGAGATATTCCAGAGGGCCTGCCTGACCCTGTCCACAAATGCAAGCAACCGTTCTTCATTGATACGGTCCACAGCTTTCAGCAAATCCATTGAAATCCCCAGTTCTTCACCTATTCGTATGAAAGCTTTGACATCCTTGGGAAGGCACGAGCCCCCGTATCCGATTCCCGCTTCCAGGAATTTGTCTCCTATGCGTTCATCCAGCCCCATGCCCTTTGTGACGACTTTTACGTCTGCGCCTGTTTTTTCGCATATGTCAGCCAACAAATTGGCGTAAGCAATTTTCATGGCCAGAAAGGAGTTTGAAGCATGTTTGATCAGTTCAGCGCTCGCTATATCAGTGACGATGATGGGACAGTTAAAATTTTCGTAAAGTTTAAGGAGGATATTTCGTGCCCGCTCAGAAGAGACACCGATAACAATGCGATCCGGCTGCATGAAATCGTGGATGGCTGAACCTTCACGTAGAAATTCCGGATTGGAGGCTACATCAAATTCCACCGGTTTTTTCAGATTCAGGCGGATGGTGCGTTCAATCCAGTAGCTGGTTTTTACCGGAACGGTGCTTTTTTCCACTATTATGCGGTAGGCATTGAGGTTTTCAGCAATGTCACGTGATGCCTGTTCAATCTGGGACAAATCCGCGCTCCCATTTTCCCGTGGTGGTGTACCTACACAGATGAAAATTACTTCAGATGCAGCGACAATTTCTGATGTATCAAGTGTGAAGTGGAGCCCTCCTTTCTCCAGGCATTTTTTCAGCATGTCTTCAAGGCCGGGTTCAAAAAACGGTGCTTTACCCTGTCGCAGCAACCCTATTCTGTCGGGGTCTTTGTCCGCTATGAAAACCTCATGTCCCAGATGAGAAAAGCACACACCGGTTGTGAGCCCGACATATCCTGCTCCTATGACACCTATCTTCATAAAATCCTCCTTGCTCAGTGAATTCAGGACATCATACTTTTAGCCTTGAGAGGTTGTTTCCTCAAGCATTTTTTCGATCACCGGGAACATCATCTTTGGAGGTATACGCTTTCTGCATCGCAGAAACAGAAGGCAGCGCTTGCGACCGTAAGGGGAACATGGACTGCAATCCATACCTGACCATACATATCTACTGGGAGGAAGGTGCGGGGTGAAGCCGAGAGAAGGGGCTGTTGACGTGTATATGACCATTACAGGAGTGCCCACCGCTTCTGAAAGATGTGCGAGCCCTGAATCGTTGCATATACATATCATCGCCTTTTGAAGAATACCTGCTATTTCGGGAAGCGACTGACTGCTGATAATGTCAACGTTACCTGTATACCTGAAATGCGGCTCTAACTTCTCATCTCCCTTGCCGAATACAATCACCACGTGTAATCCTTTTTCAACAAGCATTTTTGCTATGGAAGCGAAATGTTCGGGTGCATACTGTTTGGAAGGCCATTTTGCTCCAGGTGCAATGACTGCGTAAGCTTTATCCCTGGTTGATTTGTTTTCACGTGAAAGGATGATTCGAGGTCTGTAACCTTTTTCATAAGCCTCTTCGTGATACCGTCTGAGTACATGTTGCGGACGAAAGTATTTCCCTCTGGTGAGCACGTGCAACCATCGTTGCCACCGTGCTGATTTCCAGATGTGCAACTTTCCTTCTTTCTCTATGAGTAGCTGTTTGCGAATGCGCCTGGATAATCGGGTGGAATGAAGGTCAAGTACGAGGTGAAATTGCTTGAAGTATGATTCCACTTCTTTACCATGGACATTAACAGCACCGTCCAATCTCGGATCTGATGAAAGGAGTGGGATGTATTCACTGCCGGTGAAAAATGTTACTGAGTAGTCTCTATCGCGAAGGTAATCTACAACCATGGTACTCAAAACTACATCTCCCAGAGAACTGGCTCGGATTACGGCTGCACGTTTCATACGTGAATGCCTCTGATAAAGTGGTAACATGCTTCAAGAACCGCATCGGGAGCAATTTCTTTCATGCATCGATGATGAGTGAGTGGACAGGCAGATGGACCATGGGGATTACACGGACGACACGAAAGCTCTGTTTGGACAATCCGGTGGCGTCTGCCCAGGGGAGTAAATCCCAGCAACGGTGATGTTGGACCGTATATTACCACCTGGGGTTTATTAAACAACCCTGCAATATGAGCCGGTGCCGAGTCACCGCTGATGACGAGGGATGCTGATTTTATCAGGTACAGGAGGTCGTTGATACGGGTTTCACCTGCAAGATTGTATACCTCAGATGGTGAACCGGCCTTTTCAATTATGCTGTGGCACAATGGATACTGTTCGGCCGTACCCAGTAACAGAACTTGATAACCGGTGGAAGCAAGGTTTTTTGTCACCTCTGCATAACCCTCAGCAGTCCAGTTCTTGGAAGCCCACTGTGTTGAGGGAAATATAAGCACGGGTTTCGAGAATTGTTCCCAGCGTTTTTTCATTTCGTTCTCGTCGAACGGAAGGTACCTCAACTCTGAAAGTTCGGACAGTGGCGGGGTGGTTACGTTCAATGTATGTAAAAGAGAGAGCATTCGTTCTGCTTCGTGTTTTTGTTTCGACCAGAGTGCTCGGTGAGAAAGGAGAAAGGGAAGGCCCGCATTGTGAAATCCCACGCGCACCTGTGCGCCCGACGCGAGGGCGACCAGGGTGCTCCTGGTGCTTCGATGGGGGATGATGGCCATCTGTGGCGATTGGTCTTTGAGTTTTGCAAACCATTCTGTTTTCCAGAACAATGCTGTTTTGTCATCTGGCAGCACCTGAACCCGCGGATAATTTTGCAGGAGATCTGTAGCAAAAGGTCGAGCGAGAACAGATAAAGTTGCGGATGGCCAGACGTCCAGGAGGGCATTGATAAGGGGCAATGTGAGGATAAGGTCTCCGAGAAAGGCTGTCTGGATCAGCAGAATGTGCTGTGGTGATGAGACTGGAAAAGTGTGTTTTTTCACCATGATGAGAGTATATGCGAACGGAAGTATTAAGTGAAAGGGGCGATTGAATATGGTGCAAAGGCAACAGGCCGTCTGGTTTGGGTGATTTCGCCGGTTGAGCCATCAAATAAAATCTTTGTCTATTGGTACATTACGGCATTTCTGGGTGTTAAACTCCATATTCCGGTGAAAACGCACATGTGCGGGCTGTCTCTGGTGGGGCATAATTTCCGTTGTAGATTATGTAAGTGCTTTAGAATGCTGTAAAAGTAGATTTTTGACACAGTATTTTTTCATAATTTTTTCATATCTTTTGGAGGGGTATGGTACACAAATTGCAAAGTTTACAGATAGATACCGGCAAGGATGTGATAGAGTGGAAAAAAAGTATTACCTTGATTTTCGCCGAAATGTCAAATATATTATAAAAAAATTTTATAAAAAACGAATGAAGCTCTGTCAAACACCTATTGTTCTCGTTCCACTTAATATCGACAACTCGATGGATTCTTGTTGCGTGATAGAAATGCCGGGCGTGTTCGACAGTTTTTTAACTATCTTAGATATAAAGGGAGGGTATCATGGCACGTGTACCTAAGACAGGAAATTACAGCCGTAGAGAATTCCTTCACCTCTGTGGTGAACTGGCTGCTCTCCTTGGACTGTCCAGGCTTTATGTACCCGAAATCGCTCTTGCCATTGAAAAAGCTTCCAAAAAGCCTTCTGTAATCTGGTTGAACTTTGCCGCGTGTACAGGCTGCACTGAAAGTTTTGTCAAATCAGAATCGCCACCCATTGCCGACATCATTCTCGATGTCATTTCTCTGGACTTCAACGAGACCATTATGGCGCCTGCCGGAAGAAATGCTGAAGATGTGCTTGATGAGGCAGTGAAAAGAGGAGGTTATGTCTGCGTGGTGTAAGGTGCAATACCAACAAGAAAGGGGTTCGGAAGAATTGCTGGAGAGGATATGCTCGATGTGGCGCGCAAGGTCATACCCAGGGCTTCAGCAGTAATTGCAGTGGGTACATGTGCGTCCTTTGGCGGACTGCCTGCCGCTTCACCCAATCCCTCGCGTGCGAGAGGGGTCATGGATGCTGTTGGTGGAAAAGTCATTAACGTGCCAGGATGTCCTGCGAATTCCGAATGGGTGCTTGCAGTGGTGATTAACCTTATATCGCTGAAGAAACCCATGAAGCTGGATGCTCATAGAAGGCCCGTAACTATTTACGGGACGCCCGTACATGAACAGTGTGAAAGAAAGGTTAATTTTGACGCAGATAAATTTGTGGAGACATTCGGTAATGCGGCTTCAGCACAGGGGTACTGCCTCTACGGAATGGGTTGTAAAGGACCGGAGGCATATTCTACATGTCCCAAAGTGAAGTGGAATGGAGGGGTCAACTGGTGTGTCCAGGCGGGAGCACCGTGTATGGGCTGTGTGGAGCCCAACTTCTGGGACAAGTTCGCTCCATTTTATGAAATGCAGTAAAGCACCCATGTGTGCGGAAGTTTCAAAAAATTATTAAAGGAGGCACAAGATGGCACGCGTAGTTATTGATCCGATAACACGAATAGAGGGACATTTGAGGATCGAGGTTGAAGTATCCCGCGGCAGGGTAAAAGATGCCTGGAGTTCAGGAACCCTCTTCAGGGGGATAGAGATCATTCTCAAGGGCAGAGACCCGCGTGATGCCTGGCTTGTGACCCAGCGCATTTGCGGTGTATGCCCCGTACCTCATGGCCTCACCTCTGTATTCGCTCTGGAAGATGCTGCCGGGGTGAAACCGCCACTTCCCGCCGTAATTGTGAGAAATCTTATTGAAGGCACACAATACCTGCATTCTCATATTCTCTGGTTTTATCATCTGAACGGACTGGATTACGTGGATATTGTGTCTGCACTGAAAGCATCACCCAAGGAAAAATCTATGAAGCAGGTCAAGGAAAAGCTCGCTGCGTTTGTTAAAAGAGGTCAGTTAGGACCTTTTACCAATGGATACTGGGGGCACCCTGCGTATAAATTGCCCCCGGACATTAATCTTGTTGTGGTGGCTCATTATTTACAGGCGCTTGAAATGCAGGCAAAGGCTTCAAAGCTCACAGCCATATTCGGAGGGAAGATGCCCATGCACATGAATACGCCCCCCGGTGGGCTGACGAAACCTCCGACTGCCGAAGAAATCAAGGCGTTCTCAGAAGGACTCAAAGAACTGAAGGCGTTTGTAAACAACGTAATGTACCAGGACCTGCTTACCCTTGCTCCGTATTATCTGGACTGGGCGGGTATCGGAAAAGGCGTGGGCAATTACCTGTCCTGGGGCGTGTTTGATTCTGCACCGGCTTCCCCTGAGAGCAGGTTTCTGCCACCCGGTGTTCTGTTGAAAGGGAAAAAACGCCTTGAAAAGGCTTCCCCAGAAGAGGTGAAGGAGCATGTCAAGCACTCGTTTTATCGCTATTCACGCCCCTTGAATCCGGCGGAAGGCAAAACAGAACCTGGATTTAAAAAGCACGATACCGAAAAAACCTATTCCTGGCTCAAGGCACCACGGTACGATGGTAAGCCCATGGAAGTAGGCCCGCTTGCACGCGTTCTCATCGCCTATCACAAGAATGTTAAGCCTGTGAAAAAAGAAGTGGATGCACTACTTGAAAAGCTGGGGCATAAAGGTAACCCGGGTATTCTTCAGTCAGTGCTGGGGCGGATTGCTGCACGTGTGATAGAGAGCAAGCTCATTGTCGAGGAGATGGAAAAGTGGGTGGCCGACCTGGAAAAGGAAATGAAGAAGAAGGGCGCACGGGTGTACACCGGGTACAAGGTACCCAAGAAAGGCGAAGGTATTGGTTTGTGGGAGGCACCAAGGGGAGCCCTGGGTCACTGGATTCGCATAAAGAACAGCAAAATAGAGAATTACCAGTGTGTGGTGCCGACGACTTGGAATGCCTCACCGAGAGATGATAAGCATCAGAGAGGGCCACTTGAAGAAGCGCTGGTAGGTACACCAGTCCACGATCCCAAAAAACCGCTGGAAGTGTTAAGGGTGGTTCATTCGTTTGACCCGTGTATCGCTTGTGCAGTGCACGTGATTGATCCGCGAACCAACGAGGTGTACAGGATAAGGGCTGTGTAAATGTTTTTTCACAGCGGGGAGGGAGATGAAAAAGAACCTTATTGTGGGGGTAGGGAACGTGCTCATGGGAGACGAGGGGGTGGGCGTTTACTTTCTGCAATTTATTGCTCCGGAACTGAAGGATTTTGACATACTGCCTGCAGGGAGTGTGACTCTTTCCACCCTTTCTGAACTGGAAAACAGGGATTGTGTTATTTTCATCGATGCTTTGAAGGAGGACTTCCCGGAAGAGACAGCCCTTTTTGAGGTACTGGGAGAGAACATTCCTCTCAAATTTTCAGCGCATGAAATTGGAATATCAGAACTTGTGAGTCTGCTTCAACTTCTCGACAGGAAACCGCGAAAGATTTTTGTATTCGGCATCAGGCCTTTTTCCGTGTCCCCCCGCATGGGTCTTTCTGAGGAGATGGAAAAGCGCCTCCCCGAGCTCAAAAGAAAATTTCTGGAAATGCTCTCTGCCGTGTCTTTTTAAAATTCTCTCTGATGCGTCGCTCCCACGAGAAAACTTTGAAAAATGAGAAAGGGAACACATGTAAAATTCCGCGTGCGGAAGCAGTAAAAATATGTGTAAAAGGAACGGTCCAGGGCGTTGGTTTTCGGCCTTTTGTGTATCGCCTGGCGAAAAGCATGGGATTTACGGGATTTGTAAAGAACACACCCCGTGGGGTGGAAATTCATCTTGAAGGCGACTCATCTGTGGATGAGTTTATTGCGCGTCTGAGGGAAGAGGCTCCTCCCAATGCAAGAATCGATACGTTGGAACTTGCCTCCTCACAGAGTGAAGGTTTTACGGATTTCCAGATAAACATTACGGCTGAAGGGCAGGCTCTGGTATTTGCTCCGCCCGACCTTTCCACATGTTCTGAATGCCTTGAAGAGCTGTTTAATCCTTCTGACAGGCGATTCCGTTATCCCTTTATCAATTGCACTGCATGTGGTCCACGCTACACCATTATAAGGGCTCTTCCATACGACAGAGAAAAAACCTCGATGGCTTCATTTCAAATGTGTCCCTCCTGTAATGATGAATACAACAATCCCGTGAGCAGAAGGTTTCATGCAGAACCCAATGCGTGTCCGGTGTGCGGCCCGGAAACTTTTTTTGTTGAGGGAGAAACATTGAAAAAAGGTGGAATTGATATTGCCGCCGAGCGCATCCGCCATGGCAAAATTGTGGCGGTAAAAGGTCTTGGCGGGTTTCACCTGATGTGTGACCCCTTCAACCCTGAAGCAGTGAAAAAACTTCGACTGATTAAGCAGAGATCGCGTAAACCTTTTGCATTGATGGCTCGCGATGTGAATTCTGCAAAGAGTATTGCTGTTATTTCGCCAGAGGAAGAGGAAATTTTAACTTCACCTTCACGTCCCATTGTGCTTTTAAGAAAAAAAATGGAAATAGAGGGCGTCTCATCTGGACTCAGCACGTACGGAATCATGCTTCCTTATACTCCTTTACACGCACTTCTTCTCGAGAATATTCCTGTTGTTATTGCAACAAGTGCAAACCCTCGTGAAAGTCCCATTCTCAAAGACGAAAGCGAAATTCCTCCTGGCACATGTGACTGTATGCTTACGCACAACAGGGAGATTGTCATGCGATGTGATGATTCTCTCGTCAAAGTTGTGGATGGTTGCCTTGTATTCCTGAGAAGGGGAAGAGGATATGTACCGGAGCCACTGGAGCTCCGCTTTTCTCCGGGAAAACGTGTTCTGGCCCTGGGTGGTGAACTGAAAAACACCGTATCAATAGTAAAGGAGGAATATCTTGTCACCAGTCAGTATCTTGGTGATATGAAGGACTTGAGAAATCAGGAATATCTCGACGAGGTAATATCCCATTTCAAAACACTTTACTCATTTGAACCTGACATTCTTGTGTGTGACCTTCATCCTGCATTCACCACTACCAAGAAGGCCGAAAACTGGGGCAGGCCCCTGATAAGGGTTCAGCATCACGTGGCACATGTATTCGCTGTGTTTGCTGAACACAGTATTATTCCGGATGCTCCGGTTCTGGGTATTGCATTTGATGGAATGGGTTATGGCGAAGATGGAAATGTATGGGGTGGTGAATTCTTTGTGATAAGAGGTACAGGCTACGAAAGAATTTTCCACTTCAGATACGTGCGTCAGCAGGGTGGAGACCTCGCCGTCAAAGAACCCTGGAGGATGGTTCTTGCTTATACGCTTGACGCTGATATAAATGTGAATGCGGTAGATGCACTGGTAGAGGTTGATGCCAGAATAGTGAAAAATGCCGAGAATGCCATAAAAAAAGGTATCAATGCTCCATACACTTCTTCAGTAGGGAGGCTTTTTGATACAGTGGCGGTTATGACAGGTGTCGCACCGGAAAAAATTGATTTTGAGGCTGAAGCAGCCATGCGTCTCGAAGGTGTGGCATTGGCTGATGTTGAAGACTATTATCCCTTTCGGTTAGAAAAGCATGAAATAGACATGCGAGAAATGATGAAAACATTGCTGAAAGAAAAAGCGCCTCCACAAGTGAAAGCTGGCAAATTTCACAATACAATAGTACAAATTATTAAAAGCATTGCTGATATATGTCGCTCTCGATGGGGGATAAATAAGGTGGTTCTCAGTGGGGGTGTGTTTCTTAACGCATTGTTGATGAGCAAAACGTGTCATGCTCTTCAGGAGGCAGGGTTCGAAGTTCTGAAGCCTGAGAAGTTTTCGCCGGGAGACGAAAGTATTTCCCTGGGGCAGGCGTATTACACCGCATTGAAGTTGAAGGAGCAGGAATAATGTGTCTGGCAGTGCCTCTCAAACTGGTGGAGATAGAAGGATACGAAGGCATTGTGGAAATGGGAGGTATAAAGAGGCGAGTGAATCTCTCGTTGGTTGAGAACCCTCAAAGGGGGGACTTTGTACTTGTGCACGCGGGATTTGCTATTGCAGTGATAAACCGTGAAGAGGCGGAGAAAACCCTCTCTCTCATAAGAGAGATGGAACAACACAGTTAACAGGTCATGGAGTTCTCTCTTCTCAGACAGAAAAAGAGCGTGGAACTTCTTCTTCAAAAGGTGGATTCGCTCCTCGAGAGTATTGGACGAGAAGTGAGGATTATGGAAGTGTGCGGCACACACACCATGACCGCATACCGCAGTGGTCTGGGGCACGTGCTCCGAAAGAAGGGCGTTCGTCTCATTTCCGGTCCTGGTTGTCCAGTGTGTATTACACCAGAAGGTGTGCTTCTTGCAGCGGCAAAAGTTGTTGAGGAAATGGAGAATACTATTCTTGTATCATTTGGGGATATGTTGCGGGTACCGGTGGATGGTAAAAGTCTTCTTACCCTTGTGCCTGCGCAGAATTCATCTGTAAAGGTGATCTATGCACCTGAAGAGGCATTGAAAACCGCCGAATTGAATCCTGATCGGAGAGTGGTTTTCCTTGCCACGGGATTTGAAACCACAATTCCATCCATTGCATGGGTTGTACTGGAAGCTCAAAGAAAAAACATGAAAAATCTTTTCTTTATCACGAGCCTCCGGCTCGTACCACCGCCGCTCAGGGCGATTCTCTGCTCTGGTGATGTCAATCTTGACGGATTTATCTATCCTGGTCATGTAAGTGTGATAATAGGGTCCAGGCCCTATGAATTCATCCCTGAGGAATTTGGTGTGCCTGGTGCTGTAGCAGGATTCGAACCTGTTGACCTTTTGCTCGGAGTAATTTCCGTGCTTCAGCAGATTTGTGCGGGAGAGGCAAAAGTGGACATCGTTTACACGCGTGCTGTGCAACCTGAAGGTAATCCTGCGGCAAGAAAAATTATGGACACAGCATTTGAATGCGCGGATGCAGAGTGGAGAGGATTTGGAGTTATTCCCCGCAGCGGTCTTGTGCTGCGAAACAAGGTGCTCGATGCTTCTCGAGAATTCGGGCTTGAACTCTCATCAAGGAAAGCACATGAGGCCTGCAGGTGTGGAGATGTGGTAAAAGGTTCAATTGAGCCTGAAGAATGTCCGCTTTTTGCTCGCACGTGTGCTCCTGAAAGTCCTCAGGGTCCCTGCATGGTTTCTGTGGAGGGAAGCTGTCTGATTCATTACAAATACGGGAGCGTGCGATGGACAGGGTCAGCCTGAGTGTGGGATCTGGTGGAAAGCTCATGAGGGATTTTGTGAAAGAGGTGATTGTGGAGACGCTGGGAAACCCGTATCTTGAACAGTTTGGAGACAGTGCTCATGTAAACCTCAGTGGTGATCTTTGCTTTACAACAGACAGCTTCGTTGTGCGCCCCATATTTTTCCCGGGAGGGGACATAGGAAAGCTCGCTGTTTCCGGCACGATCAATGACCTTGTTGTTGCAGGTGCCAGGCCTCTTTTCCTTTCACTGTCGTTGATTATTGAAGAAGGTTTTTTTGTCCATGACCTTAAAAATATACTCTCTTCTGTTCGTGCAACCTCTTCCAGTGCAGATGTGCTGGTTGTGACAGGAGATACCAAGGTGGTACCCAAGGGTGATGCAGACCAGCTTTACATTAACACAGCGGGTATCGGCCAGAAACTTGTAGAGCCAGGAAATATTCGGGAAGGCGATGTACTTATCGTGACA
Source organism: bacterium (assembly GCA_024275095.1). Classification (GTDB taxonomy): domain Bacteria; phylum JAJRZV01; class JAJRZV01; order JAJRZV01; family JAJRZV01; genus JAJRZV01. The sequence continues at coordinate 24,414 of JAJRZV010000046.1, forward strand.
GATTGTGTTGGTGACCATTCGGTGGCTATCATGGTGGCAAGAGGTGAATTCGATTTTTGGGGAGATGTTCAAAGTGACTGCAGACCACTGCATTCTTTACTGCCCTTGTGGGATATGGGTGTTAAATGGATGCGTGACATTACCCGAGGTGGTCTTGCCACGGTTCTGTGTGAACTTGCGGAAGAGAAACATATACCTGTGGAAGTGTGGGAAAGAGATGTACCTTTTTCACCCGCTGTCAATGCGCTGGCAGAGATTCTCGGTATTGATTCTTTTTACCTGGCAAGTGAAGGTAGTGCTGTTCTCGTGGCTCCACAGGATAAGACAGACGAAATCATCGCTTTTTTACACGGCATTCCTGAAGGCAGACACGCATCTGTCATTGGTCGTATAGGTGGAAAAGGAAAACCCGGTGAGGTTGTGCTGGAGACTGCCTCAGGTGGACTTCGCTACTTGGAGCCGCTGACAGGGGAGCTCCTTCCCAGAATATGCTGACATGCACGAGTTGAGTCTTGCCCACATGCTGTATAAAGAGGTCATCGAGGCGCTGGAAAGACATAATTGTCATGGCCGGGTTTTGCGCATCGAGGTGGAAGTTGGCCGAATGACGTGCGTGGATCCCCATTTTTTTTCTGCTTGTTTTTCTTCTATCGTCGAGCATACTCCTCTTGCAGGAGCGCAGCTCCGCGTTACATCAGTTGACCCCACAGGAAGATGTAAAATGTGTGGAAATGAGCAAAAACTGGACAGTGTGGAGTTCGCATGCAGAGTCTGCTCTTCATCGGACATGGAGGTGATCCGGGGGGCAGACATAATACTAAGAAGCATAGAGGTGGACGATGGAAATTAAAGTGCTCAGGTCTGTACTTGCTTCCAATGAGCGTATTGCATGTGAAAATCGGCGTATGCTGGACGATTCTGGTACGGTCATGGTGAATATCATGGGCTCTCCAGGTTCAGGAAAAACAGCACTTATCGAATGCACACTGGAACGCCTTAAAGATGTAAAAGTGGCGGTTGTTGAGGGAGATATAGAAACAACACTTGATGCGGAGCGGCTGGGCCGTTTCAAGGTACCGGTGGTTCAGATCAATACAGGTCCTCTCGGTGGTCAGTGTCATCTCGATGCCTCGCACATAAGAGAGGCACTTGAAAAGCTTGACCTTAAAGCATTGGAACTTGTGTTCATAGAAAATGTGGGTAATCTCGTATGCCCTGCCGAGTTTGATACAGGTGCGCATTACCGTGTGGCAACACTTTCGACACCGGAAGGCCACGATAAACCTCTGAAATATCCCCTCATGTTCCGGACGGCTGACCTGGTGGTGGTGACCAAAGCAGATCTGGCAGAGGCTGCAGGATTCAGCATGGACATGTTTCGTGAAAATTTAAAAAAAGTCTCGTCAGCCCCTGCAATTGTTACTTCTGTACGGACTGGGGAAGGTGTGACGCGCTGGGTGGACTGGATAAAGAATTCCCTTGTTGTTTTGAAATAATGCTTCAGAGGTCTTGAAAATGGGTGGCATTGCATGTTTGTTTTGAATAGAATTGAGGTCTGAACTTGCACGAAAATCGGATGGAAAAATCATGAGTCTTCTTACGCAGAAGCGTATAGATAAACCATGGGGACATGAAATTATCTGGGTTCATACGGATAAATATGTGGGTAAGCTCCTTTACATTAATGAAGGTGCATCTCTTTCACTTCAGTATCACGAGAGGAAACAGGAATCCATATATGTACTGGAGGGGCAGATCAGGGTTTTTATCCGCAATGAACACGGAGGCGAAGAGTTCGTACTGGAGCCGGGCATGAGTTATCATGTACACCCGGGAGTTATACATCGATTCAGAGCGGACAAACCTTCATGTTTGATAGAAATTTCCACGCCGGAGATTGATGACGTCATTCGTCTTGAAGATGATTACGGCCGTCAATGAATGTTTATGCTGTCATACTTTCAGGAGGCGCAGGTCGACGCCTCTGGCCGCTCAGCACCTCTGAAGTACCCAAACAATTTCACAACCTTGCAGGTAAGCGGTCACTTCTTGAAGAGGCTCTTTCGCGTGCGCATGAATGCTTTGGGCAAGCAGCAACCTGGGTGGTCACGAGCGCTCCTTATGGCGAAAAAATAAAAAATATGGGCGTTGTAAATGAGAAGCATATTATCGAAGAACCTCTCCCCCGTAATACAGCGGCAGCAATTGCACTTGCAGCAGCCTGCATCCCCATGGATAATGCAGATGTGCTGGTGGTAATGCCCTCGGATCACTTCATTGAACCTCTGGAGAGTTTTAAAAGTGATGTGAAGAAGGCTGTGGCACTGGCAGCAGATGGTTTTATCGTTATATTTGGAATAAAACCCTCTTTTCCCAGTCAGGCCTTTGGATATATTGTGCCCGGTGAGGAGGTGAGTCATGGGGGGCGAACTGTAAAATATTTCAAGGAGAAGCCCGAATTAAACGAGGCTCAGCAACTTATTGAAAATGGTGCACTGTGGAACTCTGGAATTTTTGTGATGCGGAAGGATACGCTCGCGCAGAGCTTTGAAAAATTTATGCCCCAATTGTTTGAACTGATGATGAAGTGCAACAGCAGTTCCCTTTCTGAACTTTCCAAGGAGGAACTGGAAGCAATTTATTCATCTTTACCTCCTGTTCCTTTTGACCGCGGTATACTTGAACATTCACGTAATGTAGGGGTTCTTGAGGCCTCGTTCAAGTGGTCTGACCTTGGTACATGGGATGCGGTCTGTGACCTCAATGCGAAATCTCTAAGATAAATGAGTGCTGTATGTGCAACGGTTGGAGGAGGGGATAATCACGTTTTTTCCCTGGATGGGAGGCCGGTGTGCATTCTGGGTTTGAGTCGAATAATTGTGGTGTCCACAGAGAAAGGAATACTTGTTGCTTCCAGGGGCAGTACAGCCGATTTGAACAAGGCACTCGATATACTCGAAAAAGAGGAGGAATAACATGAGCATTCGTTTCGGTACAGAAGGCTGGCGTGGAGTCATTGCTGATGATTTCACCTTTGCAAATCTGGAGGCTGTGTCTGCAGCCACGGCACTGTGGTTGAGAGGGATGTCGTCTGAAGGCACACGTGTAATAGTTTCGTACGACAGGAGATTCATGTCCGAAGATTTTGCACGTAGATGTGCTGAGGTAATGGCGACCCACGGTATAAAGGTAAAACTATCACATCGTTCTTCTCCGACCCCTGCGTTAAGCTTCTTCATTCAGCAGGAAAAAATGGATGCTGGCGTTATGATAACCGCATCTCACAATCCCTACCGGTATAACGGCTTCAAGGTCAAAAATAAATTCGGCGGCCCGATTTCCGATGACGAAGCCCGCGTTATTGTTGGATATGTTAATGACATTCTCGAAGGATGCGAAGATGTTATGGGACCCCGAGAGATTTCTGTTGAGGAAGTTGACTTTTTTGAAAGCTATATCAGAGCACTTATGCATATTCCTCGAAATGGGATAGATGGTGGCGGTCGTCGTGTGAATGTTGATGCCATGCACGGTTCAGGAGGTGGATGGTTATCAGAAGTGTTGACTCGTTTCGGGTTTGATGTATGTGAACTCCGCGGGAATGAGGATCCAACTTTCGGAAAGGGAAAGCCTGAACCCCGTCCTGAAAATCTTGAAAGGCTCGTTGAAGCATGCAGAACCAGCGGAGTTCCTGGATTTGCCCTTGATGGAGATGCTGATCGTATCGGTGCGGTTGACGAGAAAGGACGATTTATTGATTCACATCACGTATTTGCTCTGCTACTCAGGCATCTGGTAGAGAATCGAGGATTGAGGGGTCTTGTAGTGAAGACTGTCACAACAACTGATATGGTAGACAAACTCTGCAGGCATTATGAGCTCCCTCTGGAAGTAACGCCTGTGGGTTTCAAACATGCTTCGCGTCTTATGGTTGAAAAAAATGCTATCATTGCCGGTGAAGAGAGTGGTGGAATCGGTACCTGCCTGCACGTGCCGGAAAGGGACGGCAGTGCGTGTGCGGTGCTTTTGCTGGAGTATATGGAAACAGCACAGCGCTCACTGTCAGAGTGGGTGGATGACTTGCACGGGATGATCGGTCCTCATTACTTTCACAGAGATGACATCGAAGTGGATGACCTGGATGCTGTATGGTCACGTGTCAGCAAGCGTTCGGCAGAATTTGGTGCAGAGCTCGCTTTGAGACTGGAGACAGACATGGACGGGTTTAAATTCCGCGCTGATGATGGTTCATGGCTTGTCTTGAGGCGTTCAGGTACGGAATCACTTGTGAGGGTTTACGCTGAGTCAACCTCTCAAGAGAGAGTGCATCAACTTCTTTCTAAGGCGGAAGAAATACTGAAAAGTTATTAAATTTCATCTTCTGCTTCTGACTCAACGTTATCGGTGTTTTCCCTTGAGTCTACAGGAGGTGGTGTGTGTTTTTTCAGCAGGTAAACATATAGAATCACTGAAGCGATGAATACAGGAATGGATATAAACTGGGATGTTGAAAGTACATTTTCTATTACCCAGCCTCGAGGATCGCCCCTCAGAAATTCAATGAGGAAGCGGGTAACGCTGTAGTAAATGAGCGAGAACAGGGCAACCTGGCCGTGGAATACTTTGTGACGTCTGATGTAGATTAGTACGAAGTACATGATGAGCCCGTTGATGGAGAGATAAATCTGCGTGGGATGTAACCTTACGCCTGTAGGTGCAATGGCTAAAGGATCGTGGAATACCACGCCCCAGGGCAGATGTGTTGGCTTGCCGTAACAGCATCCTGCTGAAAAGCAGGCCCATCTTCCCACAAACAGACCGATGGCAAGCGAAATGGCTAATATGTCGAGCACGCGCCACACGTTCATGCGGCGAATGCGTGAATATATCACGACAATGGCGATGCCGAAGAAGAGGCCGCCGTAATACACGAACCCGCCCTTCCAGATTTTGGGTATTTCCCACAGGTTATCTTTAAATAAATCCCACTCAACAACCACGTACAGAAGTCTGGCCCCGAGAAGCGAGCCTATGAGGATGTAAAAGGTGAGATCAAGAACTTTCTCAGGATTTTCCCCCTGAATGGATGCCTCGCGCGCAGCAATGAGCATGCCCACGGTAAATGCAGCTGCCAGCAGTACCCCGTAAGTGTAGACACTTACACTTCCGATGCGGAAAAGAATGGGATGCAATTTACCTCTCCTCCTTTTCCTTCATTGACATGATTATAATCGCGAACACCCCGATTGTAATAGCCACATCTGCCAGATTGTAGGCAGGCCATCCATACTTTCCTATGTGCATGTATATCATATCCACCACGTAACCCTTGAATATTCTGTCTATCAGGTTGCCCAGCGCTCCCCCCAAAATGAGCGAAAGCGACGCAAGCAATGTTTTTTGCTGATACTCCACCTTCAGGATGAAGAAGATTACAATACCCAGTGCGATGAACGATGCTGCGGTGAGAAGGGGTCTGGTACCTTTCCAGCCAGGATTGTTGAACAGTCCAAATGCCGCTCCCCGGTTATGCACGCGGACTATATGGAGCGCTCCCGGAATAGTTTCCACGCTGTCCTGGAAGCTCATGTTTTTTTCAATCCAGTGTTTTGTAAGGTGGTCGGCAATAAATACAGAAGAGGAAACAACAAGCACGAGGATTAACTTTTTGATTAACTCAGGCACGAGCTATTACCTCTCTGCATCGCTGGCAGAGGTCTGGATAATCTTTAAAGCTCCCCACACTTTCGCTGTACATCCAGCAGCGAGCGCATTTATGCCCTTTTGCTCGTTCTACATAAACTGTAACCCTCTCCCCTGCGGGCTTTTCTCCTCCTTCAAGAGGTTGAACAGTGACTCCGGAAGTGATGAAAATTTCCTGAAGTAAATCGCTGTATTTGTTCAACACGTCCAGCACCTTTTCAGGAGCTTTAATTGTTACTGATGCTTCCAAGGAACCACCGATAACTTTTTCTACGCGTTTTTCTTCCAGTTTTTTGAGTACGTCTTCACGTACCTCCAGGAGAAGAGACATCTCGGAGAAAAGAGTATCCTCTTGCAAGGTGCGCTTTTTACTTTCTGGGAAAGGATTTAAAAATACACTTTCCGGTAGAGAATTATCTATCTTCCGCAGGTGTTGCCAAGCTTCCTCGCAGGTGAAAGACATCACAGGTGAGAGGATTACAAGTAAATTTTTGAGGATAAGATAAATAGCTGACTGGGCAGAACGTCTCTTCGGGGAGTCACTGGCCTCACAGTAGAGCGTATCCTTGAGCACATCGAGATAAAATGCACTGAGGAAGGTCACAATGAACGCATAGACGGAGTGATACACTCCATGAAATTCGTAGCGTTCATAATACTGGCGGACACGCTCTATGAGTTCATTCAGTTTCAAAATAGCGAATCGATCAAGCGGTCTCATATTACTTTCGCTGACCATTTGATTTGGCATAAAGTCGCCGAGATTCCCCAGCATGAACCTGAAGGTATTGCGCATTTTCCTGTAGGCCTCAATGAGCCTCTGAAGAATCTCGTGAGAGAGCCGGATGTCTTCACGGTAATCTTCACATGATACCCACAACCGTATAATTTCAGCACCGTGTTGTTTGATGATTTCCTGAGGTGAAATGACATTACCCAAGGATTTGGACATTTTGCGGCCTTCACCGTCCACCACAAATCCGTGAGTGAGCACGGCGCGGTATGGTGCGTGCCCCCGTGTTGTTACGGCAGTTATAAGGGAGCTCTGAAACCATCCTCTGTGCTGGTCGCTGCCTTCTAAATAGAGGTCTGCAGGCCAGTTCAGTGCCTCTATACGTTCCAGCACCGCTGCATGTGATACGCCCGAGTCAAACCATACGTCCAGGATATCTGTTTCTTTTCTGAATTCGTGCCCACCACAATGTGGACACTGCAGGTCGCCTGCCAGGTCCCTGACATCCGCCTGATACCACACATCTGCACCATTTTCATCAAAGGCTCTGGCTACCTTTCGGATGATTTGTGCATCCATAACGTATTCGCCGCACCCCCGGCACTGAAACAGGGCGATGGGCACGCCCCATGCACGCTGGCGTGAGATGCACCAGTCAGGTCTGCTCTCAACCATGGAGGCGATGCGGTTCCGTCCCCAGCGGGGTATCCATTCCACACGCTCTATTTCGGAAAGCAGGCGTTGCCTTAAGTATTCGTGCTCCACGGATACGAACCACTGTTCTGTTGCCCGAAATATGATGGGCTTTTTGCATCTCCAGCAGTGCGGGTAACTGTGGCGTATCTGCCCTTCTGCAAGCAGCAGCCCTTTTGCACGCAGCACCTCTGTCACATGGGCATTGGCGTCAAATACGAACTCGCCTTTAAACTCTCCCGCCTCGGCTGTGAAGCATCCGTTCTCATCCACGGGTGAAAACACGTCTAAATGATAACGAAGTCCCACCTCGTAGTCTTCTTCTCCATGGCCTGGAGCTGTATGCACGCACCCTGTACCTTGCTCCAGTGTTACGAACTCTGAAAGCATAATGAGCGACATGCGGTCGAACAGTGGATGGTGCGCGTGTAGATTTTCCACTTCTGCACCCTTGAAGCGGGTGAGAATGCGTTTGTTTTCGAGCCCTGTATCCTTGAGGAACTCTTCCAGGCGTTTTTCTGCGATCATGAATATACCCTTCTCTGTCTCCACCCATACATAATCGAACTCAGGATGTACCTGAATGCCCAGATTGCCGGGAATGGTCCATGGTGTGGTGGTCCAGATGACGACCGAAGCTTCAGGAGGCAACCTGAATTTTTCACGAAGGTCTTCAGCCGCGCGAAAAGCCACGTAAACCGATGGAGACGCCTTTTCACTGTACTCGACTTCTGCCTCAGCAAGCGCGGTGGTACATGAAGGACACCAGTAAACGGGTCTCCTGCGCCTGTAGACATAGCCTTTTTCAACCAGCGTAGCGAACTCACGCAGTATGTCCGCTTCGTAGGAATATTCCATGGTAAGATAGGGTTGTGACCATGACCCGAATACACCGAGCCGTATAAATTCTTCTCGCTGAACGTTGACATATTTTTCTGCATATTTGCGGCATGCCTTACGGAAGGCGATAATGTCAGCTCTGGCTTCTCTTCCTTTCTGCTCTTCCACTTTCAGCTCAATAGGGAGTCCATGACAGTCCCATCCCGGAACAAAAGGTACGAAGTACCCTGCAAGAGATTTGTACTTCACGATAATGTCTTTAAGCACCTTGTTAAGTGCGTGTCCCATGTGAATGTTACCGTTGGCATAGGGGGGACCGTCATGGAGAATAAAGGGGGTCGCACCGCGGTTTTTCCCCAGCATTTTGTTGTATAAATTTTTCTCTTCCCAGAGCTGTATAATTTCCTTTTCGCGCACGGGGAGATTTGCCTTCATGGGAAAATCTGTCCGAGGCAAATTGATGGTGTTCCTGTAATCTTTTGACATGGTGCATTAAGTAAATTGCATCGCCACGGTCTCTGTCAAGAGTAACGTTCACCCCTCCGGGGTCTGGTCTCAACATTGGACATTCGGAGTTCAACGCTGAGGTTTTACGGGCGGGAGGGTATGTGGGTGAGATTGCTTCGGTCATCCCCGAGTTGCGGATGATTTGTTCACAATGACTGTTTGAGGGACGAGACTGCTTCAGCATCCCCTGTAACGCGGGGAATTCTCTTACAGTGACTCGAGTAGGACACATTCAACATTTCTGATGGTGGTGTGGCTTGAATATTTTTCTACTCGTCGCATTGGGCAATCTCTGTCGCATTGTACAAACAAGTCAGGTTTTACGAATCCGCGTTCAGAAAATTCCACCGCCTTTTCATTCGCTTCAGAGATTTTTTAACGTTGTTACGAGCATGTGTGTGAATTTCTTGACGTCATGAAGAGTATTAAAATAAGGTAAACAAGCCGAAAAAAATCAATCAGGAGCAAAAAATATGGATCAAATGTTGGCTGGTACTCGTGGATGTATCTCTCCAAAGGTGAAGTTTCTGATTCTGTGCTGTGTGTGGATGCCCTTTGTAGCCTGTAGCACTCGTTATTATCTCAGAGCTTTTCCACTTCCAAGTAATCCGGAACTTCTCGACCGGGCTTTTCGCATAGTGGCAAAGAAAGTGGCTGAAAATCCCTTAATTCAGAAAGGACGTTCCTACGGTATTTTCAACATGGAATTGTCCGAAGGAAAGGATGACTACCCTGTGAAGGTTGTCGTTGAAGATATGCTCAAAGAGACACTGGTCTCGAAAGGAGCACGAGTTGTTGAAAGAGATGAAGATGTAATGCTTCATTTAATTTTTGAAGATGCGGGTTCCCGGGTCACTTCTATTCTTACGGACCCTCTGAAGATAAACATATACGATCGAATATTCTCATTGCTGGAAAATCCTGAGTCCTCCCGGTGTGAAGCTCTCTCCCTTCTTAATGATCTGAAAGTCTATCGCGAGAGCTTTCAAAGAGGTAAAAAGGGCCACGATGCTGTTTACCTCGGGCCTTCTATCAGGGACAAGCTTGCTTCTTCCACCCTTGTTGTACCCGAATATCTCATTGCTTACCGTGTCTATACAGCAGGTGTGAGAATGTATGACGACGATACAAGCGATGCTTTTATCACGCGTGAGGCACGTGTTGAGCTTTTTGTTGAGATTGTAGAGACGAAAACCGGGATTGTGCTGTGGGCGGGGAGAATCAAAGGCGAAGTGAATGATAAAATTCCTTATTACGCAGCAGAGCAAACGGATTCTTCTGGATTTGTTTTTTACACGCATGCTTTCCCACTTGTGGAAGAGGCTCGTGATATGCATGGAGACTTCCCCGTGGTGGTTATACAGTATGAAGAAAAGGCTCGCGAGGGAAGAGAGCCTGTTGGTGAGGTCGAGGAAGGAGTTGTAGAGAAAGAAGTTGTAAAAGAAGGCACTGTAAAAACAATCACTTTTAAAGGATCTGCAAGACCCCGTGAGAAACCTTTAAAAAAAGAAGTCGAGGCAACTGGTGAAGTCCGTAGAACACACAGACCTTACGCACCACTGGGCATTGTGTTCGGGACGGGTTTCATATCTGGTATCAGCTTTTTGCAAGCGACGTATAAAGGTAAGGAAGAGATAGACATGTTCAGTTACGGAGTGGATGCAAGAATGGGCTACCGGATTGGCAGGCACATCGTTCCGTTTGTGTTTTTCTCACATTCCTGGAGCAACATGAACTGGTTGAGAGTGGGTGCTGGAGCATCGCTGACTTTTCCCATTAAAAATTTGATTCCCGAGGCTGACCTTAAAATTGGTTATATAAGAGGAAAGGGTCCGTATACAAAAGGGTCGTTTTACATTGCACCTGGTGGAGGACTGAAATTCATGTTCATGAAAGACCTGGGCGTGTTCATAGACATGGAGCTGGGTATTCACCAGGTTTATCGGCCGATTGAAGAATCTTTTCTCACACTCATAGGCGGTCTTTTAAATATAAGCCTCGGTGCGCTCGTAGTTCTGTAGGACCTTATCGGGGCCTGGTCTCAACATTTGACATTCGGGTTCTATGTCGAAGTTTTAAGGGCGGTGCGCCCGTGCACTACCTGGGAGCGAGATCGCTGCATCGACCTGCCTACGGCAGAACTCCTCGCAGTGGCTGGGAAAAGGGACAGAGGGTAAGGTTGGTGGGAGTTCACCCCGACTTCATCTTCCCCCGGGGGATAGGGGCGAGGGGGCATCACATTTTTGTTGAGCAGATTTCAGTGTGAAAGGGAAAAATGTTTGTGGTATTAACTGATACCGTTGCAGGGGAAGGGACTCTCTGGTAGATTAGACGCAGGAGTCGCCGCTATGAAAGAGAAATTGAAGTCCTGGCTGTATCTGACATGGTGTGCTGTCAGACATTTTTTTCGCCGCCTGTTCACTGTTGTAACAGGGCAGTACAATGGACTGGAGCTTTTTCACCAGAATTATGTAACAGAAGGCCTGATCCCATTTGATGCTGAGACGGAGGAAGCGGTTGTTGCGGCACTTAAATGCGTAATGTGTGGGCAGTGCAGCATGGTGAAGATTTCAGATGCTCTGGATGCTGATATTGTTCCTGCAGCGCTGTTTAGAGATGTATCACAGAAAAGATACTTTGGGTCACTTGCCTTCTCAAAAGCACCCGAGTGTCCCTTTGGTGTGGATTTTGATGTATTTTCACATTTTGCTGCGGAGGCCTCGTGATACCCGAGTCCCTTAAAAGAGAACTGAAAAGTCTTTTGGGCGATAGGGCTTCTGATCATCCTGCTCATCTGAAGGCGTACAGCCGTGACATGTGGCCGTTTCTTCTTATTAAAATTCAGGAGGGCATGAACATCCCACCTCCAGATTTTGTTGTATGGCCGCGGACGGTAGAGGAGGTGTCCGTGGTGCTTCAAAAAGCTGCTGATGCCGGAGTGCCAATTACACCTTACGGTGGTGGTTCCGGGGTGTGTGGTGGGGCTGTACCCGAGAAGGGAGGAATCGTAGTTGACCTCAAGCTCATGCGTAACATTCGCATGCTGGACAGGGAGTCACTGCTTGTGGAAGTTGAGTGTGGATACAATGGCGAGCGTTTTGAACGCTACCTGCAACACAGGGGGTTAACCCTGGGACATTTCCCGTCTTCTATTTACTGCTCTACCGTGGGTGGCTGGGTGGCCACCCGCTCGGCCGGTCAGCTTTCCACCCTTTACGGGAAGATAGAGGACATGGTGGAAGCGATTGAGGTGGTTCTTCCGTCTGGAGAGGTTTTCAGCACTCGCAAGAAGCCTCGTTCTGCTTCAGGTCCCGATTTCAACCAGCTTTTCGTGGGGTCGGAAGGAGTGCTGGGTATCATTACCAGTACAACCCTTCGACTCCACAATCAGCCCGAGACAAGGGTATTCAGGGGCATTAAATTTAAAGATGTGTATGCAGGAATCGAATCCATCAGAGAAATTATGCAACGCGGTATCAAACCATCAGCCGTAAGGCTGTACGACGAGCTTGACACTCTTCTGGTCGCTTCGGACCTGGGCGGCGAAAAAGGTGAGAAGAAAGAAGGCTTTTTGAAAACCCTGATGATGCGTGCTCAACGGCTTGCACTTTCTTATCCGTCCATTACACGGGGATTGCTTAACATCGTACCTGGTGAATGTCTGTTGATTCTTGCATTTGATGGTACATCACGTGAGGTGGAATGGGCACTGGGTGAGAGTCTTGAAATATGTAAGGAACATGAAGGTGTAGATCAGGGAGAAAAACCAGGCATTGCATGGTGGAAGGATAGATATAAGGTCTCGTACAACATGTCACCGGTATTTTACGGAGGGTCTTTCGTGGACACAATCGAAGTTGCCGGACCGTGGTCAGTCATTCCAAAACTTTACGATGAAATAAGGAAGGCTGTAACTCGACAGGCTGTAATTCTTGCGCATTTCTCTCATGCCTATCCTGACGGGTGTTCGATCTATTTCACATTCGCTGCAACAGGAGGAAGCGGCGAGGAAAAATTGAAAAAATACACCGATATATGGCAGGCAGCCATGGAAGCCTGTCTCAGTGCCGGCGGTAGCATCAGTCATCACCACGGTGTTGGCAGACTTAAAGCTCCGTTTGTTGAGAGGGAACTCGGAGGGGCCTACGGCATTCTCAGAGAAATCAAAAAGACACTGGATCCACGGGGAATTATGAATCCCGGAGTAATGGGGCTCTGAATGAAAGACAGGTTTGACAAAAGTACGCTTAAATCCGCCACGTACTGCACCTTCTGTCCCAAGATGTGCCGTTTTGCGTGTCCTGCAGCGGAATTTTCAGGTGATGAGGCTTTTGTACCTTCAGTCAAGGTGGGGGCATTGTGGGAGTACTCGCGGGAGCGGGGGGATTTTGGTGTTGCACGCTATTCCTTTACAGGGTGCTTTTTCTGCCTGGAATGCAGGGAATACTGTTATCACGAAATTGATGTGCCTTCACTCATGGCTATTGGTCGAAGTATCGTACACGCTTATCAACCTTACGAGAAGACAATTGAAATTAGAAAAAACATTGAAACCTCGGGCAACATGTTTGGTGATCAGCTTGCGTGGAATGATCTTTCTTTTTCACGGGTCATAGAAAAGGAGGTTGTTATATTTCCTGGATGTCACGTGCTCAAGTACGAGAAAGAAATGCTTGAGAAAGCTTTTGCTGTTCTGGAACGCAGCAATGTAAACTTCGCCGGTCTTCCTGAAGAAGCGGTGCCTGCTTGCTGTGGCTACCCATTGCATGCACTGGGTGACATTGAAGGGTTTAAAGAACATGCGGCGAAAGTCGTTCAATCCTTGAAAACTGTGGCAACGCTGGTGACGCTGTGTCCTCACTGTGCCTACACATTTAAGAATATATATTCCAGCGTAGGTGTAAAGGTTCCGTTCGAAGTTCTTACGCATGTTGAATATCTTTCGCAGGCGATCAGGTTTGTTCCTGAGCGGATTTTACATGACCCATTTATCTATCATGACCCCTGCTACCTGGGCCGGCATATGGGGCTTTATTCTGAAGCACGCCAGCTGGTGTGGAAGGCTGTGGACGATGTTGCCGAATTCTTGCATTCAAGGGGGGATGCTGACTGCTGTGGTGCAGGTGGAATGGTTCCTTACATTAATGAATCGCTTGCCGATGCTGTAACCGAAGCGCGTTTGAAAGATGTGGACGAACGCTACGAAATCATTGCCCCGTGTCCCCATTGCCGCCTCAGGTTCCGGGATAAAGGGCGCGTGGCTCTGGATATTTTTGACATTTTTGAGAGGGCCATAAGGTGAGTGTATTTTACGTTGTAAATCCTGCCTCCAAAAACGGACGCACCAGGAATATATGGCTCAGCCGACTGAAAGACGTGGAAACCTATACCCCTGATTTTCGATGGGAGTTTACCGAGGGACCGATGCACGCTGTAGAAATTGCCCGTAATGCCTGTGATAAAGGTTTCAAAATTGTCGTGTCCGTGGGTGGTGATGGCACACTCAATGAGGTTCTTAACGGCGTGATGACTTCGGGCAAAAGCAAGAAAGTAAAACTGGGGATCCTTTCCCTTGGTACAGGTTAGGATTTTCGGAAAACCCTGGGGCTGAGTGGAAACTTCGACGAAATGATAGACGCTGTTTCTCAGGGACGCACAAAAAAGATGGATGTTGGACTGGCTGTGTTTCAGGGGCACGATGGTAAAAAAACGAAAAGATACTTTATCAACATTGCTGACATGGGGATAGGTGGAGAGACAGTTGCCAGAGTCAACCGGACAACCAAGGCCTTTGGAGGATTTGTTTCGTTTTTATGGGGTACCCTTGCAACACTTGTAACCTACAGGCCCAAAAAGATGGTCTATTCCATAGATGGTAAGGAAAAGGAAGAGGTCGTAACCATGATTGTAGTCGCCAACGGAAGGTTCTTTGGCGGAGGAATGCATATTGCTCCAACGGCCATGCCTGATGATGGTTTGTTCGACGTGGTCGTAATACGAGAGGCGGGTTTGCTGGATTTCCTCAAGTACGGCTCTTACATTTACAAGGGCGAAAAAATTGATGCAGAAGGTCGTGTGGAGTACCTGCGCGCGAAGAAAGTAGAGGGTCGATGTGATGACCTTGTTTATATTGACGTAGACGGAGAACAGCCAGGTGTATTGCCTGCTTCGTTTGAAATTATCCCTTCAGCAATAAATTTTGTCGTGCCCTGAATTGAATCCTCTCTTTTTAAAAGTGCGGGTGTTGCTGTTTTTTGTACTGGTGGCACTGGTATATAGTCCAGGATGTGGTGAAGAGGGTGGCGGACTTCGAATTACCTCACAGGGTGCATTATCCCTGAGTGAAAATGGGCAGGTGGTATTCAGGTCAGCCTCGCCGCTTTTCCAGGTTGGATTTGGCTCTGTCAATGCCTTCATGGCCGCGGGCATGTTTCATATAGAGGAGAACTTGAGGTGGGAAAATCCCTATGAAATATCAGTTATTACCCGGAGAGCCTCCTCGTGTGCCATGCGCTTCAAATTTCCCTCAGGGGTTACATATTATCTTGAATGCGAGAAAGCTTCACACTGGTGGAAGTTTTTACTTCGGCCTGATGAAAACAGCATTACAGAGAAACCCGCTGCAGTGAAACTCCGCATTTCATGCACAAGGAGTGAGCACTTCCTGGGATTTGGGGAGCGCTCCAATACACTTGACCAGCGCGGGAATGTACTTGAGAACTGGACAAGCGAGGATGGCATAGGAAAGGCCCCTCTGCCCCTTTTTCCCATTGTAGGTAGTTTAACCACCACCCATTTTGCCATTCCTTTTTACCTTTCTACACGCGGTTACGGCTTTTTGCTGGATGATACTCACTATGCCCGCTTCGATGTATGCCGTGCGGAAGAAAATATCCTCTCTGTGGTGGTATGGAATGCAGACCCAGTATTTTACGTATTTCCGGGACATTCCACTGCACCGCTGGAAATTATTTCTAGCATGACAGAACTCACCGGCAGGGCGGAGCTCCCGCCTGAATGGGTGTTTGCGCCGCAGGAATGGGCCAAGCATTCTCAGCAAAACGTGATGAATCGTGCTGATGCACTTCGCGCACATGGTATACCCGCCTCTGTAATGTGGTACGAAGACTGGAACTGGCCGGGAACTGACTACCCTGACCTCCAATGGCTTAACAAATATCTTCACCAGCGAGGTTTTGCCGCATTTGCTTATCAGAATCCCTTCTTGCCGGAGCCCTCTCCTGAAGAGGAACAGTATGCCATTCGCACTCCAGAGGGCGAGGTGTATCTGTTTCCGTATCTGGATGGTCCCTCGTCACTTATGGACCTTACCAACTACCAGACGCTTCGGTGGTACGAACGACAGGTGGCGCACATGGCCGCTCTTGGATTTGATGGAGGAATGGTGGATTTCGGAGAGTGGGTACCTTTCGATGCCCGCTTCAGCGACGGCAGAAGTGGTGCGGAGTTGCACAATCTTTATCCCAACCTGTGGGGTGAGATAAATAAAAAGGCGTGGGAAAAATACCGTGGCGCTGGCAATTATGCTTTCTACATGCGCGCGGGATTTACAGGCATTCAGTCCATAGCCACTTTTGTATGGGCAGGCGATCAGCTTCCGAATTTTGACCGGCAGGATGGCATAGGGTCTATCGTGCCCATGGGACTTTCCCTGGGTATCTCCGGCGTTCCGTTTTACGGGCATGACATTGCGGGCTACACGTCCATATTTCAAAAAACAACTAAAGAACTCTTTTTCCGATGGGTTGAACTGGGAGCATTCTCCCCGATAATGAGGGCCCATGGAGGATACACGCCGTACGAAAACTGGCACGCGTTTTCTGATACTGAAACCACAGAGTTTTACAGAAACCTCTGCACTCTCCGGGTAAAGCTGTTCCCCTATATTTATGCAATGGCAAAGTTGTCCTCCCGGAAGGGTTACCCCATGATGCGTGCCCTTTACCTGCACTGGCCACAGGATGACGAAACCTTGAAACTCGACCAGGAATTCATGCTTGGTGATTTCTTGCTTGTTGCGCCGGTGGTTCGTGAAGGTGCCCGGAAGGTGGATGTATATTTACCCCGGGGGAGATGGTTTGATTTTTTTACAAACGAGGTATATGAAGGCGGGCACTGGATCAGGAAGCCGGTGGAACTTGATGAAATTGCTGTGTTTGTAAGGGAAGGCGCTGTTCTTCCCATGCTGAGTGAGGCACCTGATACACTTCGCAGGAATGCCGATGCAGATATAAAGACCCTTGCTGATGTAGAAAATAAGATCGAAGTTCATGTGTACGCGTATGCTTCGGGCTTCATTGAACTTGCAGATGGTACGGTAATCGAAAATGAATACAACAGTAGCTTTCCTGCCTCTTTTACTGTCCAGGAGTCTGAAAATATTACTGTAGATAAGAATTCTTCCAAGTCTGTATGCAAGCACCTCTGGTGCGTTCGGATATATTCGCCCGTGCACACCTATCGCATGAACATCGTATTTCACCAATAAAGCCTGCGTGCAGATTTTTAAAGGACTAAGAACTTTTTAAATTAAACGCCTTCTTTTTTTCTAAGTTAAGCAGGTTGTGTATTACTAATTGTGTCTGGGTATATAGCATGAATGGGGGGTGGTGCCAGGAATATACCCGCGGGAAGCCCCTATATAGTAAATAAAATAACCTCCTGGGCAATACACTTTTGACAAAACCTTTCCTGGTCTGTATAA
>JAJRZV010000047.1 GCA_024275095.1 bacterium
TACCAAACTTGGTAGAGCTTAAAGTTTTGTCACGTAGGGGCAATAAAGCAAAAGCCTATCATAAAGTAAAGGCTTTATGGCTGGAGATGAAATACTATCTCATATACACCATTAACGAAACTCCAGAATCAGTCACAATCAGGTGGACTCTCGATACGGAAAAGAAAAGCGATCTCAAAGACACGCGTGGTTACTGGTACATCCACAGGTGGGACAATAACAAAACACTGCTCATTTATTCATCATTCGTTGATTCGGGCAAAAAAATGCCCGAGATAATAGAAAAGCTTGTCATGTCTTTTACTTTACCCCGAGTAATAAAAGGTGTCCGTAAATACGTAGAAAAAGAATCAGTCAACTCTACGAAATCATCTCCGCCGGCTGATGATTTTGGATTCTAATTTCACCCTTTCGATCAGAAGCTATACATTGCTATTGTTGTAACTGCTTACGGCCCTTTCATAGGCAGCAATCAATTCTGAATGGCTGATAGTACCCAAAAAATCACCTTCATCGGAAAGTACCGGAAGTTCTTCTACACCCGAGCGGATAAAATAAGTTAATGCTTTGTGAAGGGTATCAGAAGGTTTCAAAACCGGCACATCATCACGAACAAGATCATTAACCATTACAATTTCGTGCATCTCTTTACGGGTTCCAGGGTGCATAATCGCTCGTAAATCATCCATATACACCAATCCAAGAAAATTTCCTTCAATATCCATTACAGGAAAACTCTGGCGACCAGTAGATGTGGCCAGGCGGAACACGTCTTCGATGGTCATATCAGGACGTAATGTGATGCGATCCTGCGGAAGATGCGTGGCTCCCATAACGGTAATGCTATCCAAGACATCCACCATAAAATCCTGTCGGTGCGACTGCGAATCCTTTTTGGAATACACCTGAGCCTCGTATATGGTCCAGTTCCCGGAAAAGAAAAAACTGAAAAAGCTGGCCGCGGTTATCGGTACAAGAAGGTCATAGTTTCCTGTAAGTTCGGCAATCATGATAATGGTAGCAAGTGGTACCTTTGCCACACATGCAAAAAAGCTCCCCATGCCCACCAGCACGAAAGCACCTGTACTGATTTGAATGTTGGGTAAAATAATCTTCAATAAATGTCCATAAACGCCACCCAGCGCAGCACCAATGGCAAACGAAGGAGCATACAGCCCACCTGACGCTCCCGCACCGAGTGTGAACGAGGTTGCCACAATCTTTAAAAGCGCAAAAACAATGAGCATCTTTAAACCAAGATGTTCATTGAGCATTTCCTGAACCCATCCGTAACCATCTGATGAAACAGCAGGTATTACCGCTATGCAAAATCCAACCACGATGGCTCCCAAAAACGGTGTAAGAAATCTGGGTATCATGCTGCGCGTGAACACTGTGTGCACACTACGCAGCAAGCGCGAATAGAAGTATCCAAAAGGAATCATGAAAAAGCCCATAAGTGCAAAAACAGGCACGTGGATAATGCTGAACTGGTAAGATGGTGTGGTAAAGATAGGACTCCAGGTATCAAACAGGCCATACACCACATAGGCTGCTATGGAAGCGACAATAATGTGGGTAAGTGCTTCTGTTTCCAATTCCGCTGACCGGTAAAGAACCTCGGCGGCAAATATCGCACCTCCAATAGGAGCCTTAAATATTGCACCCACACCTGCTCCCGCACCTGCCAGCGTAAACATGCGTTTTTCACGATCGGTCAATCTAAATACAGATGAAAGAACCCCTGCCACACCGGCACCAATTTGGGAAATTGGACCTTCTTTCCCGGCTGAACCACCCGTCCCAATAACCAGAGCAGAGGCCAGGGCTTTAATAACAGGTGTCGTAATGGAACTTTTAATGCGACCGGTATGAAACGAATGAATCATGTAATCCGTGCCGTCTCCCATCGCCTCTGGAGCTGTAAGGTACACCACAATTCCAGATATAAGAGCACCTGCTGCCACAATTGCTATCAAGCCCCACATGGGCCCCCAAAAGGTAACGGTTGCACCCTTGATAATATGTGGTTCTGCATAACCACCAATGTCATAGAGGAGAGACTTCTTTGCCAGATGAACAACCTGGGCAAACACATAAGCCATAAAACCCGAAACCATACCCACAAACACAGCAAAGCCAGCTCCCCGCATCGAAAGGGACTTTCGCAGTTGTTTGAATGAAAAGCGGCCCGTCTTATTATCTTTCTTCACTTCTCTTTATACACCGGAAGTTTTGTTTCCTTATTATTCTCCTCGCTGCCTCCAATTGCAAGAACCTCTACCCCCGTTTGCTTCGCCACCGCTCGCATGACGGGGTAAAAAAAGCGGGAGTCGCAATGACACTCCCCCAGTCGTTACGAGTAAATCCCCTGCATCGCGGGAAACGACCGAAGCAATCTCTATGGATTGCACGGGAAACCTTAGTGTGAAAAATCGAGACCAGCCCCCGGGGAATTTACTCGGCTGTACTTTCCATTTTCAAAAGAATTTCCTGTAAAGCCTCCACTCTTTCCGGAGAAGCAGACCAGTAACCACGATGTTGAGCCTCAACAAGCAACTCTACAAGCCGGATTGCCGCGTAAATGTTATTAGCCTGTAATCTCTTACGCACATCTTCATTAAAAACAAACGTTTCAGCTACTTCATCAAATATCCATTCTTTTACATGCCCTGTAGTCGCGGCAAAACCCAGGAGGTATTCCATCCTATCCTTGATCTTCTTTGCACCGTGAAAATCATGCTCCAGCAACCCTTCTATCCACAGTGGATTGAATATGCGTGTTCTTGCTGCTCTATCTATCGCTTCAGAAAGAGTAAGTACTTCGACGTCTTCAGTAGTATCAATAACCATCACATCTGCCCGTTCACTCTTGCGTACTTCTACAGCCTTGGCAAGTCCTCCAAGAAATTCGTAGTAATGGTCAAGATCAGTAATGTCATATTCCACGTTGTCTCTCTCCTGCGTTACAACATCAACATTCGTGAGCACCATATTGAAAGCTTCATTCTGTTTTTCCACGCGTCCTCTGAAATAAGCATGATTCATACTCTCTTCATAGCTACGTGCAAGTTCGTCTTCACTTTTCCAGCAACCCGTCTCCACGAGTGTACGCATCGAGGTTGCATATTCAGATGGAGAGGGGCCGAAAACGCGTGCCAGCGCGAAATCTCCTAACTTTTCTTTTGCTTGGAAATAATGCTTTTTTACAAAATTCATCTCCGGCGGTTCGTCAAGAAAGGCTACAATCTCCACCGCCCGGTTGATAAGGTCAACATGAGTGTGAAAGGTGTCTCTGAATATACCGCATATAGTTACAGCCACATCTATACGCGGCCTGCCGAGTTTCTCCAAAGGAATCACCTCTAACTCCTTGAACCACGGGCTCTTT
This sequence comes from bacterium, assembly GCA_024275095.1. Taxonomy (GTDB): domain Bacteria; phylum JAJRZV01; class JAJRZV01; order JAJRZV01; family JAJRZV01; genus JAJRZV01. The sequence goes on from JAJRZV010000047.1 coordinate 3,392, forward strand.
TTATGTATGAGTCTCACTCCCAGAAGTGCCAGTATCATTGCAATGGTATCTCCACCCGTCTTCATGGTTTCAAAACCCCAAAGGACAACACCCACGGTTTCCGGCCACCTTCCCTCCCGCTTCCGGTATGCATTCAACAACATCTCTGCAGCCTGCCTCCCCCGGGCTTCGGCTGTTACAGTTGGAACGAGTCGTGGATCAAAAGCATACATGGCTCTTCCGGCAGGATATACTTCCGGGTCGCGTACAGGGTCACCTCCTCGAGCCGGCATAACAAATCGCCCACACAGCGCGTCGAGCAATGCCCTGCTTTCACAAAAATCCCGGGTTGCAGCGGCTACTTGATTAATGAAAGCAACGTAATCCTTCGGTAGCCATTCTGGGGCACGGCCATTGAGCACGGCGGTAATTACTTTTCTTGCCGTATTTTCCAGTTCATGTTCCGCGTGCGTATTTTTGATTTTTCCCCACTCCGTTCCCTTGCGTTCAGCCAAAAACCTGAATAATGACGGGACATCACGGTCTATGCGTAATACCGCAAGAAGGAACTCCTCCAGATCCTCGCTCGAAGGTTTCCTATCCATTATGTGAAGTCCTCGAGTAATAAGCGTGCGCTTCATTTTGAAGAGCCTCTTTCTCAAAGTTTCCACGTCTGGTTCCATGTGCAAGTGGTTGACCACATCCTTTATTTCCTGGAGCACTTTTTCATCACGGGTGGTGTCATACTCATTTAACAAATTCTCCAGGACTAAATACTCGCCATAAAGACCGGCACATCTCATGGGCGGGGAGGCATGTGAAACACACAGTGCGAGCGAACGTCTCTTGGCAATGGTTGACTCCGATGTGTTGCCTATCCAGTAGTAGTAAATATGAGGCATGCTTCCAATGAGAAGTGCTGGATAACACTCTCTCGAAAGAGCTGCTTCCTTACCTTTGGTAAACTCCAGTGTCCCGTGCATACCAAAATGTATAATTGCATCCGCTCTGAACTCCCTTTCCAGGAACATATAATAGGCAAGGTACTGATGGTGTGGAGGAAGTTCCCTGTCATGATATGCTTTTTCCGGATCCTCATGTACGCCCCTGGCAGGCTGTACCCCCAGGAAAATATTGCCAAGAACAACTCCTGGAATAAGGATATCTGTACCATCAACCATTATATCTCCTGGCGGAGGTCCCCAGTGGCTTACTACTTCTTTTTGAACCTTCACCGGCAGAGCCCTGAACCACTGAAGATATTTATCCAGTGGGACGCGAAGACGGGACTTTCTAACATACGCAGGACTATTTACAATGCCTTCGGCCAGGAAAAGCTCCTCTAACGGCCTATCTGGTAAATCAACTTTGTATCCTTCCTCTCCCAGCTTCTCCAGAAACACCCGAAGACTTTTGAACACATCAAGGTATCCCGCTTCTCCTATACTGTACTCGCCGGGAGGATAATCGTAAGTGATAACAGCAATACGCTTTTCACTGTTGGATGCAAAACGTAAATGCAACCACCGTTTGATACGTGCGGCCAAAGCGCGAACTCCGTCCTCCAGCACCTTCACTTTCTTAACCTTACCCAACAATTCATCATCTTCGCTCTCCAGACACGCAACAAATACGGGCTCAATGGCCCCGTCAATTTCTGGAAGCGTCATGTTAAGCACTATTTCCAGAGGGCTCATCCCGGCCGGTTCCTCTTCCCACTTTTTCCTGTCTGTTTCATAGGTTCTTACAGGTACAATATAAGGAGCATTTAACTTTGAAAGAAATTCATACGTGGGTTCCGGTTCTCCTCCATAGGGCCCTCCGTGCAGGCGAAAATACTGCATATTTACAAACAGATCCACATCCTTCAGGTACTTGTTCACTGCTTCGATATTGTGTTCTACCTTGGAAAAAGCAAAAATCAGGTTCACATCTTCCTTCAACTCCGCGTACAGAGCCTCTGCAACAGGCCGTGTATCATCAAAATGCATTCCACCGTAAAGTAACACGCCCACCGTGGGTTTGTGTGATGAAAAACCGATCCGGTGTTTATAAACGTCCAGATTTTCACACACACCTTCACCAGGAACGTACAACCCTATGGCCGGACGCCGCACAGGGGCTGGAACTTTGCCAATCTGTTTCACGCACGCATAATGCTTCAGCAAAAACAATATGAGATTCTTCAGATTTTCTGCATCACCCTCGGTGTAATACTCCTGAGCCAGCACCCAGTTACGCATATCTTTCAGCATGCCAACAGGTACAATTGCTCCGAGCCTTCTTACAATCGCTGAAAACTTCCTGGCTTTCATATAAGAATGTATATCGAATTCTTTTTCACGTTCTGGAGTAAACACTCTACTTCCGTCAAACCTACCCATGCGTGTCAGTGCGAAAATATGACTGCTGCCTCCTATCAAGGTAACAATGGTTTTATTCTTACTTCCCGCAAGCATCCGAGGAAGTTCCCGACCCACCCGCGTTTCACCCCTCACATCGACAAGGATAATATCTGAGCCGGATATTGCTCTCTCCAGCGGTTCCAACGAAACATCACCTTTCTCGTAATCATCGAAATACACCTTTTGAACACGCACGATATCCCCGTATTCACGGCGTACCATACCTACTGCCTCACGCAGGCTCAATGTATTGTTGATGGTACTCAGCAAAAGGATTCGACACACACGCGAAGCCATCACATCAGTTCATCAATATACCACAATGGTGCATCCAGCACTTTTGCCATTTTTTCCAGAGTACCGACACTCCGGGCACGAGGTTCCGTATTAATAATAATAAATTCTGTCTCTCCTCTCGCAGCAGCAATAATTTCCAGGTCTTCATCTAAACTGCTCTTCATAAACACATTACACCTGCCATCAGAAATAAGGATAACCTTAACACTGTCTCCTCTTTCCTTCCTTGCTTCCTGAAACGCTGCATAAATAGCGGGAGTAAGCGGAGTTTTACCACCTGTAGGTACACTTTCAAGCATTTCTTCTATCTTCAGCATGTCCGTCGTGGGAGCAACAAGCAACTCAGGAGTCTCTCTCCGGAAAACCATAAGAGCGACTCTGCTCTTTTTCTCATAAGATCGCCTCAATAATTGCCAGGCCAGTGATTTTGCAAGTTTCACCTTTCGGTCCATTCGCATGGATGAAGAACAGTCAAGCAAAATGAAGTAGAGACTTCTGCCGCGACCTTTTCTTATTTTTTCCATTAAATGTTCAGGTAACACATTCAGGGTTCCTGTTTCCCTCACCGCCCTTTTTACCGTAGCATCCAGCGCCACGTTCCCGGTGTTTTCATTTGCGCGTGCTTTAACGTATAAACCCCGTCTCCCTTCGGTGGGGTGCTTATCCCAACCCTCTTTTTCTCCACGCATTCCTTGAATGAGCGGGTCCACTTTAAATTTCCTATTCTTCTGAAAATCGAAAATCTCTTCTGTATAAGTATTATTTTGATTCTCCTCCTTCAGGAGCTGACGAATTGCATCACGTGAAAGCGATCTTTCTCTTTCAAAAGGTTGCTGACGCATCCGGTGAGGAAGAGCAAGAAGCGCTGCCTCCTCCACGTCTTCCTCTGTTACAAAATTTCTTCCGTTTAGAGCTGCAAGCGCTCTCGCAGTTTTTTCCATTACAATGTCTGCTCTGTGAGTGCGTACACCAAGGGCCGAGGTAATCCGTACAATGCGCTCAAGAAGCGGAACCGGAATATCAACATCAGGTAGCAATTCGCGTGCTCTTATGATAGTGTCCCTCAGCAGTTCCTCTTCGTGGGCAAATTCCTCATTAAACCGCCATGGATCTTCATCAAATCGTCTTCTATACTCCATAACTCTCAGTCTTTCTTCCGGAGAGGATAAAGCCTCAACTTCCACACACAGGCCAAAACGGTCCAGTATCTGAGGTCGCAGGTTCCCCTCTTCAGGATTCATGGTGCCTACCAGTATAAAACGTGATGGATGATAAAAGGAGACGCCTTCCCGCTCCACAATGTTCACCCCCATAGCAGCGGCATCGAGCAGAATATTTACCAGGTGATCATCGAGCAGATTCACTTCATCGATGTAAAGGATATTCCTGTTTGCCCTTGCAAGAAGGCCGGGCTCGAAGGCTTTGATACCATCTTTGAGTACACGCTTGATATCCAGCATACCTACCACCATGTCCTCAGTAGCCGAAAGAGGCATATCAACCACTTCCATTTTCTTCTCAATCTCCGGAAGAGACCCTTCCTCCCTGTAACGCTCCTGGCACCGCATGCACATAAACTGGACATTTGACGGATGACAGTTAAAAGAACATCCCTGGACAACCTTGATGGGAGGAAGAAGCCGGGCCAGTGCACGCACAGCAGTGGATTTACCTGTACCTTTATCTCCCTTGATGAGCACTCCTGCAATGGTCGAGTCTACCGCATTGAGAAGCAGAGCCTGCTTCATCCGCTCCTGCCCCACTATGGCAGGAAAGGGAAACACGGGGAATTTGTGATACACGCGCAGACCTCCTGATTACCAAATGATCACACGAATATGATTTACAGTAATACTGATCACTTTATCAATCAAGAAGCTCGCCACAGAATATTCATGAATCACTTACTACCCATCCTTGTAATATCAATACCGTCTTTATTACCATTAAATCACAGAAAAAAATTGATTAACTTCCAGACCATGCTCAAACCAAAGTTGAGACCACTGGACGTGAGGCCTGTTTTTCAGGGCAAACAGCGTCTTCTTATGCTGCGTGACCCTCTGGGAATTGCCAGCAGAGAAATTTTTCTGCCTGCGGAAATAGGACCCCTCTTGCATTTGATGGACGGGACAAGGGACGCGCGAGACCTTTCGATTTCGCTCTCGCTTCGGTTTGGACAGCACATATCCCCTGCAGATATTCAGCAACTTATCAACGTGCTTGACCGTGAACTTCTCCTGGACAATGATAATTTTCGAACTCAGCAGCAGAAAATCCTGGAAGAATTTCGTCAGGCCCCTTTTCGTCCCATGAACTGTGCAGGGAGTTCCTATCCTGAAAATCCTGACACCCTCGCGAAAACCCTTCAGAATTACGTAGAAAAAGCCTGCAGTGATACACCCAGCATTCCCGAAATTTCCCCCACCAAAAAGATCCTCGGACTCATCTGTCCACACATCGACTTCCAGAGAGGCTGGCGAGTTTATGCGCGTGTATGGCACCAGGCCAAACAGGCTTTTATCAACGCAGATACAGTCATCATTATAGGCACTGATCACTACGGCACTGATGAGTCAGGAGTAACTCTTACGTACCAGTCATATGCCACACCATGGGGAGTACTCCCCACCCACAGGGATGCAGTTGAATACATAGCGCATACAGTAGGTGAAGATACTGCATTTGCCGGTGAACTTCGACACAAGGGAGAGCACTCTATCGAGCTTGCTGCTGTGTGGCTTCACTTTATCCGGGAGGGTAAAGCCTGTCACCTTATACCTATTCTTACAGGTACATTCCAAATCGAAAAAAATAAAGATCCACACACCGAGTCTTTAATCAATCCGATTGTGGAAAAAACGTGTCAGGTTATTTCAAAAATTGCCGAAGACCTCCAGGCACCAATTGTCTCAGCAGCGGACCTCTCCCATGTCGGCCCTGCATTTGGAGGGCCTCCACTCGACCTCAGAGAAAGCGCCCGGCTGAAAGACACAGATGCACGGCTCCTTGAGTACATTACCAGGTGTGATGCTACAGGTTTTTTCGCAGAAATATGCCGCACACAGAATGAAACTCATGTGTGTGGTGTCTCTGCCATTTTCACGCTCATGAGAGCGTTGAAATCTGCAAGGGGAACTGTAATTGACTATCAGCGATGTCCAGCGGATGAAAACGGCCTGTCCGCAGTGACAATTTGCGGCGCCATTTTTTCATAAAACACGGCGTCAAATTCGGCTTCTCTACTTCTTTTTACTACCCAACTCCTCAAAAAAATACTCTGGCGCAACTTAGCACATGCGTCAAAAAAGCGTTTTTGAACAAAAATTATTCGAAACAAATACCAACAAGCGGGGTGAATTGAAATAGATTCGATATTATTGACACATTGTGTCAAACAATGGGTTGACATTTTTGACGCACTGCATTATATTTAAAGTGAAAAATATAGGAGGTGCTGAAATGGCTAAGGCACTGGCATACCGATTGGAAAAAGCAGCAAAAAGGATGTGGGTTCATGGAGAGCAGCTGGGTAATGTGGCAATATCCCTGGGGGGTGTTGCTCTTGCATTAACCTTCATTGTAATCACGCTCACACTTACAGATGGCGCCTCCGTGGTTCTGAAAAACGCGTTTGTGTTCGCCATGACGCTGGTATCTGGAACCTTCGCAGCGCTGGGCCTCATCCTCGCTGACCGTACAAGCAGTGACTACAAGAAACGGGTTGCTCGGATTATCAACATCATCGCAGGTGCACCCATGTGGTACATTATCGCGGGCGTCACCTATGCTCTGAGCATAATTCACTGAGCCATGCTGTGCGTCTGTCACCCGGGGAGGACTTCACTCCTGCAACTGGTCCAAAAAGGTGCGGAGATACCGCTGCCAGTCATCGAAGTTTATGACGGACTTTTTGAATCCTTTCTCGTACACAACTACTTTGCCGGAAGATCCAACAAACCCGAGATCGGCGTGAAGGGCCTCCCCAGGACCATTCACCACGCATCCCATTACTGCTATCTTAACGGGCACCCTGAAGCCCGAAATCATCTCTTCCACTTCTTCGGCCATTTTTACCACATCGAACTCAGCTCGAGCACAGGTAGGACATGCGATAACAGTGGGACCAGGCTCCCTGAGACCCAGTGACCTCAAAATTTCAAAACCCGCAATCACCTCAAGTACCGGGTCTGCTGCTAAAGACACACGCAGGGTGTCACCGATTCCCTCGGAGAGAAGTATTCCAAGGGCAACGGCGGACCTGATTCCTCCGCTGAAGCGTGTCCCGGCTTCGGTTACCCCAAGATGCAATGGATAATCAACTTTTTCTGAAAGTTTTCTATAAACCTCTATTGTATCCATCACACCACTGGCTTTGGCCGAAATCTTCACGTTGGTAAGACCCAGGGACGTAATGAGTTCAAGTGAAGATTCCACGCTTGCAAGCATTCCCTCTACAATACCAAGATTTCTATAGCGTTTTTCTACAGACCCTGAATTTACCCCAATACGAAGACACGCTCCGGCATCCATAACAGCCAATACCACTTCTTTCAGCTTTTTCTTGCCACCAATGTTCCCGGGATTAATGCGAATACCATGAGCACCGGCTTTCACAGCGTCAATAGCAAGACGATAGTGAAAATGAATATCTGCAACCACAGGAACACGAAGGGACGATACGAGAACCTTTATTGTCTCAACGCTCATCTCATCAGGTATAGAAACACGAACGACTTCACAACCTGCGCTTTCAAGCCGTTTCGCCTGACGAAGGGTGGAATTTATATCTGAAGTGACCGTATTGGTCATGGACTGCACCGAAATGGGCGCTCTGCCACCCACTTTCAGGGAACCGAGAGTGACCTCCCGGGTATGTTTACGCTGAACCTTCACAGGTCCTATTTTCTCATTTTTTCGCACGCTGGAATACCGTCCGCATGAGCTGTACAAATACAGGTTCCCTGGTCACCGCCAGTACAGCGAAATATATCAAAGCTCCTGCCACCACTTCCACAGCCAGTAAAGCCACCCCGTACATTCCTCTTCCACCCCATGTATTCAGGAATTCAAGAGTCTCCAGAGCGAGCATCATTATAACTGCGGCAATTATATAAAGGACAAAACTCTTTGTTACAGAGCGAAAAATTTCGGTAATCTTGATACCTGATCGAGGGGCAACTTTGACAAGATACGCAAGTTGAGCGTACGCGGCGATTCCCGTAGCAAGTGCAAGACCTGCATGGGCCATTACCCTCATCAGTAGAATACTTACAATCACATTTACCGCAAGAGCAATATATGCACTTTTAAGAGGCGAAGAAGCATCCTTAACAGAATAAAAAGCCTGCACCAGCATCCTCACCATCCCAACTCCAACCATCCCCAGGGCATACATTTTTACTGCTATCGCCGTCTGATGTGCCTCATAAAGAGTAAAATTTCCTCTCATGAAAAACACTTTTACCAGTGGCTCTCCAAGAGCAATGAGGGCCAGCGTTGCAGGTACGGTGAACAAAAGCACCCCTGCTATTCCGTCAGAAAGTCTGCTTATGTATTCTTTATTTTTATTGGCCGAGCTCAGTTCTGAAAGAACGGGCAGTATAGCAACTGATATGGCGAATACAAAAAGCCCAAGCGGCAGTTCCAGAAACCGGACTCCATAGTATAAATACGCGATGCTCCCTCTTGGAAGAAACGACGCGATAATGTTGGTAATCAGAATGTTAATTTGATAAGCAGAAACAGCGAGAACAGAAGGGCCAAGAAGACGCGCCACTTCCTTCACACCAGGATGAAATATGCACGAAGAAGTCATGGTCAACGGGAAAGGGAACCCGCGTTTTATCGCAGGTGGAATTTGAAGTAACAGCTGTACCACCCCGGAGCCCGCCACACCCGCAGCAATAAAAAACACAGCTCTGTCTGGACGCAGCGACATCCCAAGCAATGCTCCCGCAATCATAAAGAGGTTGAGAAAAATGGGAGCAGCGGCAGGCGCAGCAAAGTGACCATGCGAGTTCAGATAGCCCATGAAATATGCAACCAGCCCGATAAAAAACAAATAGGGAAAAGTAATACGTAACAGTGTGACCGAGAGCGCGTTTACTTCTCCTTGAAATCCCGGAGCAAAAATGCAAATCAGCCCAGGAGCTATCAAAATTCCCAGGCAGGTCATTACCAGAAGCACACCGAAAGACGCGGAAAAAGAGCCCCTGAGGAATCTCCGGCGCTCTTCCTCATCTCCTGTTGCGAGGATTCTTTTATATATAGGAACAAAAGAAACTGTAAGGCTTCCCTCTCCTACAAACCGTCTGAACACGTTAGGGATCCTGAATGCTACCACAAATGCATCTGCCACAGGACCAGCACCCAGTACATAAGCGAGGGCCATATCTCTAAGTAGTCCCGATATTCGAGACAGGAGGGTAAAAAATGCAATCACTCCAGCTGAACCGAAAAATGAAGAACCTTCCAACGACTCGTTTTTCTTGTCTTCAAAACTCATGGCCCAGTCTTTTTTATCTGAATACAAGCTCCAGCAGGACATAAAATTTCATTAAAACTTACCACAATCTTATTGGGAACTCACTTATATATTTACATTTCTCTATCAGGTTGAGAATTTTTAAAGCTCCATGGTATAAACCATTCTATGGAAAAATACATCAGAGTAACACCTCAGGAAGGCTTCAGGCTGGAAATCACCAACGGTAAACACGTGATTATTTCTGACCAGCCCTCGGGGAGAGGTTCAGATAAAGGCATGCAACCAGTGGAGCTGTTTGTTGCCTCTCTCGCCGCATGTATTGCTGTATATGCAATACCGTTTTTAAAACGGCGCGGCGTGGATGAAAAAAACTTAGAGGTGGAGGCCTCCTATGAATACGGAGATCATCCTCCCCGCATAAAAAAAATTTTTGTACGGATAAAAGCACCCTATCGTCTGGAAGACAAGGAAAAAAAAGCACTTCAACGGGTGGTCAACCATTGTACTGTTCATAATTCCATCGTACATACTCCTGACATTGCCATTCACATTGAATAACTGGAGTCTAAAACACCCTGCCCGGACAAGCGAGAGAGTTTAATACGTCATTACTTTACATGAATAATAAACTAATTCCCTCCAACAAATAACACTTTCTTAAAAGTTCACGTTTATTTAAATTCGAAGAGAGTCGTATTGCTCTCCAAATTGACATAAGCCCACTACTCTTCCTTTTTTACTCTTCTTAAAGAACGCATCCTTTTTGTAACAATGTAATTGTTTATATTGTCTGATATTCGTCAATGTGCAAAGGAGATGTGTTACTTCCAAAAAATTTTCTTGACAGGTGACGTTGGTTAATATACATATATAGTAAAATACGTTTAAGGAGGGCACCATGGCCACCAAAGGCAAGAGCTCAAAGAAATCTGCGGCGGCAAAGAAAACCTCCGCCAAAAAAGCGAGCGGATCAAAATCCACAACAAAGGCAAAAAAAACGGCGGCCAAAAAAACAACAGCGAAGAAGAAAACCGCGGCTAAGAAATCAACAGCAAAGAAAACAGCCACAAAGAAAAAAGCAACGAAAAAAGCCACAGCGAAGAAAAAAACGACAGCAAGTGCCAAAAAGAAAACAGCGGCCAAAAAAACAGGAGCCAAAAAGGTAAGAAGTAAATCCCCTCCTCTCATACTCCACCCCGGAGGGTACACCCACCTCCTCTCCTCCGGGGTGGCCAACAGGAGGTGAAAGAGTATTACTATTTTACAGGGAAAGGTGTACAAGCTTCAAGTCATCTTTTATTAATATATTTTTACCGAAAAGTTCATTAAGTGTGAGGGCAGGTGGAGTTTCAGGATCGCTCGAAGCATTGAAAACAGTGAAAAATGAAGCATACCAATTATTGCTCAACTCCATTCCCGACACCATGAGATCGCCTTGCCTTCGGCTCGCAATGAAAGCTCCGACACACTCACTGCAAGGAGTCCTGCCTTCGGCAGACGAAGCAGTCCCAGAGATTGCTTCGCTTTCGCTCGCAACGCGTGGGATGAGCAAAGCAAGCCCCATCCCACATACCCCACCGCCCGTAAAGCCTGAGCATCGAACCCCGAATGTCCAATGTTGAGACCAGACCCCGAAATTCCGCCTGGCTGGTTGTTCGTTTATGGCACATTGAAAAAAGGTGAAGTTGCACACCATCTTATAGAAAGGTTCATTGCCCGTATTGTTCCCGCCACTGTCAGAGGTACACTTTACCATCTCCCCTACGGTTATCCAGTCATAGTGCCTGAAAATCGTGGTATTGTACACGGCGAGCTCTTTTTCATACCCAATCTTTCACAAATCATTGAACTTCTGGATGATTACGAGGATTACAATTCAGAAAATTCTGCAGAAAGCCTTTTCATTCGGGTCATGGTTGAAGCAAAAGGAAGTGACGGACGTTACTATTACGCTTGGACATATGCAGCCGGAGAAAAGCTGAAGAAGGTTCTGCAAAAAAGAGCTATCCCTGTAACCGGGGGTGTATGGACATCCCAAAGATTTGCACCTGCAACGAAATTCTAATCACTGCCGATTAACCGCAGGAGGATACTTGATAAAAGCAATGGAAGCGTCTTTGCCATGCTGTTCAAAGGCTTTCTCAAGCGCTTCTTCCACACTTTCAGCAGGCACAAAACCTATGTGGCGGGCCAGTTCAGGTTTTTCAATCCCTGCCACGTAAACAGTAGATGCGTGCCTCAGGCGTTTGAGCGGATGCAAAGCCATTAAACCGTGAAGGGGATGAAAACCATACCTGAACCTGTATTTTTCTATGTAATCCTCTCTCGTAGCAAATTCATCTTCAAACTGCTTCATGATCTGATACGGGTCACGCGTGACTGGTACCACTGTCTCCCATATCTCCCGATAAGAAGGATGATGCACTTCGTCCCACCTTTCCGGGCAGGGTGTAACGAGAATAACAGAGCAGCCGGGTTTTCCCAGAGCCTCGATGTATCCGCCCAGATATCCAAGTCCTGTAGATGAAAGAGTCAAAATGGGGTTTGTAAAGGAAAAAACAGCGTATGGACTCCAATCAGGTACTCCGTATATGACAATGTCGACCTTTTCAGAGAGCATTTTTCGTCGTGCAACCTGGTGCTTCCTCATGAGCTCCAACACCCTTGCACGGGTTCCGTTTATACTCCCTCCCCACATACGGGCGACCTGAATGGGACTGGCCAGCACTGTCTCTATTTTGAAAAACTTCTTATCGCCGACCTTTTCCTCAACAAGTTGTCCCATTTCGTCAAGAATTTCATGCATACGGTTCTTTTCTATAGACATACTCATGATGTCCGGGGTGTGGTGCCACCGGATAGAACGCCAGGTACTTAAACCCACACAGATAGACTTCCAGCCGCCGTTAAATCCCATGGTACACGCGGCATTGAGGTACACGGTCAAGTCTGACTCCACCGTCAGTCTGTTGAGTTCGACATCGTACCCGTTCTTTGTTTTGCCGAGATAAACAAGATTATCCTTATCTTCAGCATCATGACACAGAAGACGGTGCCCAAAACGTTTCACCAGTTCCTTACCCATAATCTTTGCAAGTTCCTCATGCCTGAATTTCCGGTGAAGTGCATTGGCACAAAGAAGTGTCATTCGCTCTTCTTTCACACCTGCATCCATCAGTTCAGAAATAATGGTCGTAAGTCCCACGTACCATACAGGAGCAAAACACATAACCGTGGGATCATCAAAAGCAATGGTTACTTTTGAACGGGAGTTTACCAGTTCTTTGAGTGGCGGCATATCCACAGGATTTTTTAAAGCGGAAAGAACCAGCGCCTGCAGGTCTTCTGCCGGCTCAAGCGGAAGCAAAACCCCTCCAGGAGATACCACATGAGTACGATCCGGGAGTGTGGCCTCAACAACCCTCTCACCATAGACAACTTCTACCCGCATATTGACATTCTACTCAACAAAGCTCATTCACAAAATGGTTTTGGATGCAGAATTTTGATTGCACAGCAAGGGACAAAATAAAATAATGAGTGCACCTATGTGAATAGAGCAAAAATGAGCTTTTTATTTTTTCTTTTGCAAGCAGTGGTAATTTCACTTTCAGGCATAATGATGCCAGGCCCGATAACAGCTGCGAGTATAGGTGAAGGTACTCGAAGGTCATGGGCAGGTGTTGCCATCTCAATAGGTCACGGTCTCGTAGAATTTCCACTTATCGGTGCCCTGTATGCCGGGGTTATTGTTTTTGCGGATATAACTTCTCAACTAAAAAGCTATATATTCATCATTGGTGCTTTCGTTCTCATTCTAATGGGGGCGGATTTCCTGCGTCGGGCACGAAATACGACCCAGCGAGAAAGATATTTCCCTCAAACCTCTCTTCTCCTCGCGGGAGCAGGACTTACAGCTGCAAATCCATACTTTCTTATCTGGTGGCTTACCATAGGGGCGGCACTTATAACAGAAGCAGGGAAATTCGGAACAGCAGGCCTGCTAACCTTCGTTATCGTACACTGGCTGTGTGATGTTTCATGGTACTGGTTTCTCTCCGGCCTTGCATTCAGGGGTGTGAATTTCTTTGGAACAACCTTTCAAAAATGGCTCTTCATTTTTACAGGAATTGTACTTCTCGGTCTTGGCGGAATATTCGGAGTCTCGGGCGTCTCTGCTCTCGTCAAGTAATACCGGACCAACCGGTACACAAACCACACAAAATTTTCTTGACAGAGCGCGTTGCTACCAATATCTTACCTGACTGACTGGTCAATCAAATGAAGGTAGTTCAAACGAAAGAGCGAATTCTCGATGCGGCTGTGAAGGTGTTCGCGCGGCAGGGTTTTCACCGCTCCCGTGTAGCCGATGTCGCCCGCGAAGCCAATGTTGCATATGGGCTTGTATATCACTACTTTAAGAGCAAAGAGGAACTTCTTGAGCATATCTTTCAAACCAAATGGTCACTTTTTTTAGCCGCACTCCAGAACATTCGAGACGACAGTGGCTCTACTCGTGAAAAACTCCACAAAGTTCTGTGTTTTCTCTTTGAAACATACCGTCAATTTCCCGAACTCATTCAGCTCATAATCCTCGAAATCACACGCGACTCGCGATTTATGAAGCAAGAACATCTTGCTCAGTTCAAGCGGGCCTTTGAAATTATCAGGGAAATTCTTGAAGACGGAAAAAAACGCGGGGAGGTTGACGAAAAAGCTGATCTCAACCTTTCAGCTTTTGTATTCGGAGGGAGCATCGAGGTGCTTCTGACCACCTTTGTGCTCGGAATTTTTCCATGGGGTGAAGGCATTGAAGACAATATGCCCCGCTTAATTGTGGATATGTTCATGGATGGTATTGGTCCCAAAAATCGTCAAGGAGGGTGAAAATGGAATTTGAACTTACTGAAGAGCAAAAAATGCTTCGTGAAACCATTTACCAGTTCTCCAAGAATGAAATTTATCCCAACTCCAAGAACGTAGAATACGACACCAAAGGAGAATTCATCTGGGACAACTGGAAAAAAATGGCAAAGATGGGATTACTCGGTTTCCCTTTTCCACAGGAATACGGTGGTCAGGGCGCGTCAGTCATGGATACCGTAATCGCCAAGGAAGCATTCGCTATGGGCGGTGCAGATGCAGGAACCTGTCTCTCATGGGGTGCTCATACCATTCTCTGCGGTGTGCCCATCTGGCAGCTTGGCACCAAAGAACAGAAGGAAAAATACCTCACCAAAATAGCCACGGGGGAATGGATCGGTGGGTTCGCCCTTACCGAGCCCGGTGCAGGTTCCGACGCTGCCTCTATCCGAACTCGCGCAGAAAAAAAAGGAGACCGCTGGATTCTCAATGGCAGCAAAATGTTCATCACAAACGGTCCCATCGGCGATGTATTCGTCGTGATCGCCGTGACGGATAAAAACAAAAAAGCCTTTGGTATCAGCGCGTTTATCGTTGAGAAGAACTTCAAGGGATTTGGTGTAGCACGCGAGCTTGACAAGCTCGGCAACCGAACCTCTCCCACAGCGGAACTGTATTTTGAAGACTGCGAGGTGCCCGAGGAAAACCTGCTCGGTCCCCTGGATCTCGGGTTCGTAGAAGTCGCAAAACTCATACTTGAATGGGAGCGTTCGTGCCTGCTGGCTCCTGCTGTAGGTGCCATGCAGCTCGGGTTGAAAAGGGCCGTGGATTACGCGAAGGAGCGCGTGCAGTTCGGCAGGCCCATCATTCAGTTCCAGGCGATCAAGCACAAACTCGCTGATATGTACGTCGCCATAGAGGCATGTCGCCAGCTTATCTACCGGGTCGCATGGATGAAAGACCAGGGAATGAGTGCTTATCTCGAAGCCTCCATCGCCAAGTATTTTGTTTCAGAAATGGTGGTCAAGATGGCTTATGAGGAAGTTCAGATACTCGGTGGATACGGGTACATCAAGGAGTACCTCGTGGAAAGGGGCTACAGGGACGCCAGGCTTTCCACCATCGGCGGCGGCACGTCGGAAGTGCAGAAAAGCATTATCGCTCGTGCGGTTCTGGGCCTGTCAGGCCGTGAGATTACATAAGTATGGGAGGGTGCCATGAACTTTGCGTTTACCGATGAAGAGCGTCAAATCATAGAAGCCTTTGCGGACCTGTGCAAAAAGGAAGTTGAACCCCGGGCAGCTGAGGTTGACCGGGAAATGAAATTTTCCTGGGAAAACCTGAAAGCTCTTGCTGAATTCGGATATCTCGGTGCCACATGGGATGAAAAGTACGGTGGCAAGGGCATTTCTCTACCGGTATTTCAGGCCATGAACATCGAGCTGGCCAAGGCGTGTGCTTCGACATATCTCTCTGTATCAGCGAACCTATCACTCTTCGGACACACCATTTACAAATACGGCAGCGACGAACAGAAAGAAAAACTCCTGCCAGCTATGACCAGGGGAGAATTTGTGGGGGCTCTGTGTTCTACTGAACCTTCGGCCGGCTCAGATGTTCCGGCCATCAAAACAAAGGCAGAAAAGAAGAATGGAAAATACATTATCAACGGGACAAAAACCTTCGTTACAAACGGACCCATAGCCGAATGGTTTGTCGTACTTGCAAAGACGGAACCGGAAAAAGGACGTGACGGCATGACCATGTTCCTCATTCACAAGGACACACCGGGATTCTCCGTCGGCAAACCATTTCACAAACTGGGAGTGAGGGGATCACCTACCAGTGAGGTTTACCTGGACGATGTCGAGGTTGATGAAAGTGCAGTTATCGGTGAGGTTAACAAAGGGTACTGGCAGTTGATGAACGTGTTCACATTTGGCCGGATTGGCATTGCCTCTTTTTCAACAGGTATCGCGGAAGCATGCCTGGAAGAGTGTATAAAATATTCAACCGAAAGAGAGGCGTTTGGCAAAAGAATTGCCGCTTACGAAGAAGTAAACTTCAAAATTGCGGATATGAAAGTTTACACGGACGTGGCCAGGCAGCTCATTTACCGTGCAGCGTGGGCTTACGAAAACGACAAACCAGACGCAAAGGCTCTTGCCTCTGCCGCAAAGCTGTTTGCCTCAGAAATGGCCACAAAAATTGCATCTGATGCCGTACAGATACACGGAGGTTATGGATACATCAGTGAATTTCGCGTGGAACGGCTTTACAGAGATGCAAAGCTGGGAGAAATTGGTGAAGGTACATCGGAAATTCAGCGTCTTCTTCTGGCGAGATACGTGGAAAAAGTTTATGGGGAGGGGTGATCATGAAGAAAATCGCCATAGTTGGGTACGCAACATCTCCTTTCAAACCAGGGATACGTGACATACACCTGGGAGAACTTGTCTTCAACACAGTGCAGGAAGCGCTGAAAAACACAGGTATGAGTATAGAAGATATTGAAACTGTGGTGGATGCTTCATGCGATATTATTGACGGACGCAGTATCAGTAATACCTTCATGATCGAACCAATGGGAGCGTTCCTCAAGGAAGAAGCCAAGGTTGAAGAAGACGGGGCATATGCAACCATATACGCCTACATGAGACTGCTCACCGGAAAATTCAAAACCGCCATGGTTGTCTCCCACGGCAAAATCTCTGAATCTTCACCTGATACGTATTCAGGTACTATTGCTGATCCGTTTTTCATGCGGCCGATGGGTATTACCGCTCTCACGTCAACCGCTCTTCACGTCTCAACCTACTACGGCCACTACGGCATTGATGAAAAATACGCGGCGATGGTTGCTGTCAAAAACCTGGGCAATGCGAAGCTCAACCCTCGGGCCCACAACAAAGGTGACTATACTGTAGAGGATGTGTTGAACTCGGAGGTTCTCGCTACTCCCATTAAAAAGCTGGACTCTCCTCCAGTTACCGATGGAGCTGCCGTGATTATTCTTGCCGTAGAAGGAGAAGCAGAGAAAATTACTGACACGCCTGTATGGATAAGGGGTGTGGGATTTATCAACGATGGCTTTTATCTTGGCCATCGCGACCTGATAGAACTACCGTCTCTGAGAGAAGCCGCCAGGCGGGCATATGCCGCCGCGGGCATCAAAAATCCTGCCGAAGAAATTGATATCGCTGAGGTGTACGAGTCTTACTCGTTCAACGAGCTCATGCTTTACGACGGCCTGGGATTCTGCGAAAAAGGTGAAGGATGGAAACTTATCGAAGAAGGCACCACTTGCCGGGATGGTAAACTTCCTGTCAATGTTTCAGGCGGTGCACTTGGAGCCAACCCGTTAATGGCCCGTGGACTTGTAAACATGATTGAAGTGGCGACTCAGCTTACAGGAAAAGCCGGGGAACACCAGGTAAAAAAAGATCTGAAAACGGGACTTGTGCACTCCACCAGCGGTTTCTGCTTTCAATCCAATGTTGTATGGATACTCTCCAACGAGAAAGGTTGAGGTGAAAGACAGGATAAAATGTTTGCACAGAAACCAGGGATAGGGCGGGTGGGAAACATAAATAAGGCGCGCGTGCTGCCTGCGCGCCAGAAACCAGGGATAGGGCGGGTGGGAAATATAAAGTAAGGAGGTGCCACCATGAGGCGTGTTGCCGTTGTTGGAACAGGATATCCCAAACATAAATCGCGCTGGGAGGAGGAGGGCCTTACGGGACTGGTTTACCTTGCTGCAACAGAAGCCCTTGAAGATGCAGGACTGGAACCTGCTGACATAGAAGCGGTTGTATACGGCAGTTCACCCGAGCTGTTAACAGGGATCAATCATCCTGAAAAATGGTGTTCAGAAGCATCCTTCTCCGTGGGCAAACCTCAATTTCGAATTCACACCGGAGGAACAGTCGGTGCTTCAACTGGAATTGCCGCTTTTTATTTTGTGGCATCCGGCATGTTTGACATCGTCCTTGCTGTTACAGGGGATAAAAATTCGGAATCTCCGGTGCAGTATGGTTTATCCACTGTGTACGATCCCATTATCGGACGTCAATTTGCGTGCGGGGCACCGTCAGCGGTTGCTCTTCAAGCTCTGGAGTACATGTACAAATTTGGTGCCACTGAAGAACACGGTGCCAAAATTGCTGTAAAAAATCGCATCAACGCGCTTCGCAACCCCAAGGCGCACCTTCATATAGAAGGAATTAATTTGGAGATGGTACGCAATTCGCCCATGATCGCATCTCCCATCCGGCTGCTCGATGCATGTCCGGCATCGGATGGTGCTGCTGCCATGATATTCGTCAGTGAAGAAGTAGCAAAGAAACTCAGCGCTCCCAAGGCATGGGTAAACGGAGTTTCTGCTGTAACAGAAGGGGTCATGTATGTGGACCGTGACATGACAGACCCCATCGCGCTCAAGAAGGCGGCAAAGACAGCTTACACTCAAGCCGGCGTCACAAATCCATTTAAGGAAATTGATGTTGCGGAACTATACGAAGCATTTTCTTATCAGGAAATGATCTGGTACGAAGGCCTGGGGTTCTGTGAAAGGGGTGAGGGGATGAAACTCATTGATGAAGGCTCAACGTTCATGAAAGGTATTGACTACGGATTTGAAACACCAAGGGCTGGAGAACTGCCGGTTAACCCATCTGGAGGAGTTCTATCATCCAACAACATTGGTTCAACTGCCATGATCCGTCAAATAGAAGCTTCCATGCAGGTGAGAGACAAAGCAGGCGAACATCAGGTTGACGGAGCCAGAGTGGCTCTTGCACACGGATGGGGTGGAGGCATTCAGTTTCACACGGTAATGATACTCGGTCGCGAACCGGCATAGTGGGGAGTGCTCGATCATTGATGACACTGGTGCAAGTACCGTGAGCACGCTAAGAAGAAATTATTACAGGTGTATGTGTCGGGATGGAAAGTAGCAGGTGCCTTAACATTCGTGCTTACCACGCACCAGAAAGACTCAGGCTCGGGTGGGTCGGGGAATATAAGAATTGCAGGGTGCGCCGGGAAAGAACCAGGGATAGGGCGGGCGGGAAATATAAAGTAAGGCGCGCGTGCTGCCTGCGCGCCAGAAATCAGGGATAGGGCGGGCGGGAAATATAAAGTTAAGGAGGTGCCATCATGAGTACTGATAAAATCAGCTTCGAACCCAAAGTACTCGAAGGTGAAATAAACATTCCCTATAAATGGACCACAGGTCCAGCAGCGGGAAAATTTTTGACAACTCTACGTGATGAAAGAAAAATTATAGGTCTTAAATGCTCGTCATGTGGGCGCGTCAGTGTACCTCCAGAAGAAATCTGCGGAAAGTGCCGTAAAAGGAATTCTGAATTTGTGGATATCAGTGACGAAGGCGAACTTGTCTCCTTTACTGAAGTACGCGTTCCCGTGTTCTGGCAACCGGCTGAACCTCCGTTTGTAATAGGATTCATCAAACTTGACGGTGCAGATACACTGCTTATTCACAGAATTCTCGCATCTGCTTCCTCTTTGAAAAAAGGTCTTCGTGTAAAGGCTCGCTGGAAGGAAGAGCGTGAAGGCCATATTCTCGACATAGAAGGATTTGAAATCATTCAGGAGGGGTAAAAATGGCTGAGCCTGTGAAAGAAATCAAAGGTCGTTTGATTATTCCCTACAGGTGGTCTTACGGGCGTTCTCTTAGCCTGTTCTTCGAACACACACGCGTTGAAAAAAAGATCTACGGGGCACGATGCACCAAATGTAAGAGAGTTCTTGTTCCTCCTGTGGTGGTATGCGGTAGATGTTTCGCCCCCACAGAGGAAGAATGGGTAGAAGTTGCTGACAGAGGAGAACTGATCGCGTGGACAACGGTTTATTATCCCTTTCCCGGCCAGCCCACACAGCCGCCTTACACTTATGGATATGTATTGCTTGACGGTGCAAATACCAAATTCCCTCACCTCATCATGGAAATTGAACCGGAAAAGTTGAAACCCGGAATGCGTATGGAAGCAGTATGGAATGAGGATAGAAAGGGCGACCTTTATGATATAAAATACTTCCGACCGGAACAGAAATAACCCACAGAGGCATAACGGTTAGAAAAAGTTCCAAACTTTACTGGTTACGTTTTGTACTTTCTCCATTTATTTGTATGTTTACGTATGCATGTGCTGTTCAATCGGTCTACATGCATCATACCGCCAGGCCCCTGGGAAAAGGTAAGGTCTCAGGGGGACTCGCTGTGGGTCTCAGCAGAGACATCACTGCTGGTTATCCCACTGACCAGGACTTTGTCCCTGACAAAAACAGTTTTCAGGCCCCGCTTATAGAAGGTTACTTTAACAAAGGTATAATATCTGCTTTTACACTCACAATGCAGATGGGTACGAGTTTGTTCGGCAGTGTCGAACTCGAAGTTGGTGGATACTATACTTTCTTGAACAGGGATCCTTATTATCTTGCAGCAGGGACCAGGCTACTCTTTGTAAGGGGAGAAAGCTCTTACACCATTAATCTCTTCGGTTCCTCCAGCAGCGAAGATAATCTCTACTACATCTATGGTGTGCGCATTCCTCTGATTTTTACAGTAGTACCTTTTTCGTGGCTTGAGTTCACTGCAGGGATACCATTTTACCTCGACTATCTGGACGTTTATATCCGGGAAAGTGAAAGCGAAAACAGGCGATACAGGGAATTCGACTTTGCTCCGTCTCTTTACTTTTCCGTCGCTTTCAACTTTCACATTTTCCAGATAATACCGCAGGTATCAATCTTGAATATCCGCAATCCTGTGTCTGATAAACGCATGTGGATTGCCTATCCTGCTCT
Source organism: bacterium (assembly GCA_024275095.1). Taxonomy (GTDB): domain Bacteria; phylum JAJRZV01; class JAJRZV01; order JAJRZV01; family JAJRZV01; genus JAJRZV01. The sequence goes on from JAJRZV010000047.1 coordinate 24,254, forward strand.
TACACTGGGGGTTCGTTCACGTTAAGGTAAAAAAGACAAGATTTCTGAGAGCTTCCATCCAGTTTGATGGACCCTCCATTACTCGAGACAGACAAAAGCATCAATCAAGACACGGAAATAAACAAAACTTAAAAACCAACACAGGCTTCAGAGTTTCAAAAATACTTGACTCTTGACTTTTGCAAAACAAGGAACCAAAATATTTAGGACTTCAAACAAATTTTAAGGAGGTGTCAAGGTGAAAGGGAAATTGGAAATACTCGCTACCGCCGTTATCCTTTGCTTTACAGTCACAAGCAGTTCCGCCCACGCTGATAAATGCGTGAAATGTCATTCTAAAGTAACCCCCAAAATCGTATCTGACTGGAAACTCAGCAAACACTTTCAAAACGACGTCTCATGCAGTGAATGCCACGGTTCCAGGCACAAAAAAGGCAAAAAAGATGCCCACAAAGTTCGCATACCCACACCCGAGACATGCGCCTCCTGCCATGAAGAACGCGTTAAAGAATTCAAAGCAGGAAAACATGCGTATGCATGGGCAGCCATGAAAGCCATGCCCACAGCTCACCGGCAACCCATGGCACTCATGGACGGCATGAAGGGCTGTGGGGGATGCCACAAGATCGGTCTGAAAACAGAGAAAGAAATCAACGAACTCAAAAGGCAGGGCCAAAAATTCGGCATAGCATCATGCGATGCCTGCCACACGCGTCACCTTTTCAGCGTCAAAGAGGCAAAACAGCCTCAGGCCTGTCAGACGTGCCACATGGGCTTCGATCATCCTCAATGGGAAATGTATTCCTCATCCAAGCACGGTGTGCGTTATCTTCTGAAGCAGGATGGGATACTGCCTTCCGACGCAGCCGCCCCTACATGCCAGACATGCCACATGCAGGACGGTAACCATGAAGTGCGCACCGCATGGGGATTCCTCGCTGTCAGGTTGCCACTTCCTGAAGATGAACAATGGAAGAAAGATCGAATCACAATCCTGCAGGCACTCGGCGTGCTTGATCCTCAGGGCAAACCCACAAAACGCCTGGAGGTGGTCAAAGCAGCAGACGTGGCTCGCCTCGACGAAGCCTCATGGCAGAAGGAACGTGACAAAATGATCAAAACGTGCAGTCAGTGCCATTCTCCTAAATTCGCCAGGAAAGAACTGGAAAAAGGCGACGAAATGATTAAACAGGCAGACCGGCTCATGGCAGAAGCCATTCGCATAGTAGCCGATCTCTACCAGAAGGGCTATCTTAAGAAACCGGCCAGCTATCCTTACCCTTTTCCCGATATTCTTACCTTCCACGATGCACCCACGGTCATTGAACAAAAGCTTTTCAAAATGTTCTTAAAACACCGCATGCGCACCTTCCAGGGAACATTCCACATGAATCCCGACTACGCCCTGTGGTACGGATGGAGTGAAATGAAACAGGACCTCACGGAAATCAAGGAACTTGCCGAAGAAATCAAAGCCAGAGCGAAACACGAGAAACATCACAAGTAATCAGGTACAAGCTACCCCAGAGGGGGCACATGCCCCCTCTTTTCCTTACAAACCGTGATAACGCGCCAGCCTGCGCAGGGCCTGGAGCTTTTCACTCTGTCCCAGTCGTGCCAGCTTTACAGCACGCTCCAACGCCTCGATGGTTCCGTCATAAGTCTTGCGATCTACCGGATAAGGCGTACCATCCTTGCCTCCATGAGCAAACGAGTAAAGAAACGGATCTTTGTAGGCTGGCTCTGCTCCGTAAATTATCTCTGCCCCAAGTGTCAGTGCACGTAATGATTTCGCTCCCAATCCGGGAGTCAGCAAAAGGTCTTCAAAAGTCGTGGGCGGCCTCTCATAGGTGCGCTCCAGAATTCTAACCACGTTCTTTTTCTGCACATCCCTTGCTATTTGAAGTGTATGACGTCCTGGAAGTGTCAAAACTTCCCGAACGATCCTTGAGGGATGCTCACGTACAATTTCCATTACAGCATCACGGGCATCACGGGATTCTCTATGAACCAGATTGAGCGGTCTTTGTGCCGGTGCTTCCGCTACAACACCAGCGTGAGGCTCATTGCTGAAGTCTTCGAGTTCACAGGAGAGCCAGTGATAGCGGCGTGCATAACGTGTTCGAGGATTCATGCCCTGCTGCACCACCGCCCAATGCCCGCTCGTCGTCACCCAGAAGGTGTGATGGTAAATCTGATATCCGTCTTGAAGTGCATTGTTATCTATACGGGCAGTCAGCCTGCTAATACGAACGAACTTTTCAGCATTTAATCCGGTCTTCTCCCCGATCCTGAAAAGTTCCTCCGGCGTCCGCCTGGAAGCAGCACCCTTGCCCCCGGCACAAAAAAGACCGAGAAAGGGCCTTTTCCTGAGAGCCTCTTTCAGAGCCCCTGTTGTGGTTGTTGTAACACCTGACGAATGCCAGTCAAAACCCAGCACACATCCCAGGGACTGGAACCATACAGGATGAGCAATCCGGCGCAGGCATTCCTCCGGCCCAAACTCATCTACCAGCACCTCCAGTACGGCCCCGGCCAGCTTCACCATTCGCTCCCACAACCAGCGAGGTGCATGGCCGGTATGAAGCGGGAGTTCAACAGCGCGCCTGGAAAAATCAACACTCATCGTACTATTGCAATATTAATTCACACACTCTTCATTTTAAAGCATTCGCTCCTTCTTTGAACCGCGATCACTGTGAAAAAAATAGCCACGCAGAGGCCTCGGATTCTCGAGTATTTGTTGGTATATAAAACAAAAATCTTTTTCTATCCGTTCAGAACAAAAAAGATGAACTAAATGCTTGTGCTTCAATGCAAATTACGATATATTAAGTTTGTAATATTAAGAAATGATCTAATGAGAGGTGCACTTCGGATCCAAGCGGGGGAGTTAACTTCTATGGAACGCGAACCGTTAACGTATAAAAAATCTCTGTGGAGCAAATCTTTATCCGAACCAGAACATTGGCTGCCCCCCTCCTTACGTGGCGCCCGCACAGGCCGGCAAACGCATCCCGGTATGTCGTCCCTCCAAATTACCGGGCCCCTACCTTCCGCAGCCCCTGATATGCCGGCCTGGGCGCCTTTAAAGCCGAGCCGTCAAACCAGACTCTTTCCCCTTCATTACATTGACATGGTGTGCCCACTTCCACGATTGTCATTGGTCCTGTCTCAGGACTTATCTGCAACAGCAAACACTTCCACACAATTACAGGGAATCAGGCTTTTATAATACACAGGACACCTGCGAAGATAAGGACGCCTGCTATTAAGCGGCGCATTGCGTTTTCCTTTTCTCCGGCAATAAAGTAGCTGAACACAAAACCGAAGAGAAGATTTGTTCTGATAAGTGGATTGACCTTGGTGATAGGAGCCAGCGAGATGGCAGTGTAGTTGAGCACACTGGCAGCAAACGATAGAAAAGATAAGGGTGCAGTTGCAAAAACTTTATCGCGGGAAAAAGGCGGTTCTTCTACCATACCTCTCAATCTCATGATAACGTAAATAAAAGTACTCGCTGTGACAAAAGAAATAAGGGGATACACCAGCGGAGAACCCATCCTCAGCGCGCTTTTGGCAATAATGCCACTCAATGCCGAAGCAAAAGCACAGTAGAGGCCGTGAGGCATGAACCGGCCCAGGCGGTAAAAAATCACTCCACCTGCAGACGTAAGGAATATTCCAGCGACGAGCAAAAAATTTACTTTTTCCTGAAGTATCCCTGGAGCCATCAAAAGAACAAAAAGAGGCGAAAGTCCGGTCAGGCTGTAGGTGGAATAATAATCACGACGTACCCCGGCAAAGAAGACAAAAATGCGTATTCCTTCGTTCAATCCAGCGATTACACCCAGTAAATAAAACTGTACAGGCACCCTGGAGTCGAAGGCATATATTGCCAATGGTACAAAAAAAGCGCTACCATCCCTCGGAAAAGGAGCGTGAGGTTGAGAGGATGAATCCACTCCAGGCGCGACTTGCTCATGGAAGACCACATGGCATTGAAAAACGCTGCCGTTAGAACAAGTCCCGCCCACATGGAAAAACATTTTGGTATCAGCAGTGTGGCCTAAGCAAACAAAAGAAGCACCGGGACTCACGTCGAATTTCACGTTCCACGCAAACTTCATGTACGCATTTGCTCACGGGTGTTTGACACAGAGACCGTGATTTGAAATGCAAAACCTTTACTACCCGAGAAAAAAAAAGGGTGATAAACTTAAAACGTTTTCTCAGGAGGAAAAATGACAGGCAAAAGCAACAGGCTGTTAAAAATCAGTATTAAGACGTTTATTTTTGTAATTGCCGCAGCGTGTTCCTCACAGAAAGAGATTTCTGCTGTACGCATCACAATAAAGCCTGCTGAAAAAAAAGAAGTAACGCTTCGTATTCCCGGGTATGCAACAGCCCGTATCATCTTTCCCGAAGGCACGGTGGAAAAAGACACGGTCCTTAACGTAGAACTGAATGACACGAAAATTACTGTGCCAGGATTCAAAGTGTATCCCGTGTCTTTGTCGATCAGTCCTCATATGTACAGTCCTCTCGGATTTATTAAACCTTTTTCCGTAACCCTTAATATAAATGGGTCAGAAGCACCCTCCTCAGTTACGGGTGTACTTGGTATTGTTTTAGAATCCAGTAATATAGTTGTGCCATTTGCCTATTTTCCAGGAGAGAGAGAAGGCACCACGATTTCATGGTCTTCTCATGTGCCGGGGCGCTATTACCCGGTAGAAAAAGCTTTCAGCGGAAATATCCGGTGCGTTGCAGGAGTTACGCAAAAGGAAGATTACAAATGGTCTGTAAAGGATACCTCCGGCGCAACCCAGATGACACTTGAATCTTTACCGTTCGCTGCACCTGTAACCGGAATATTCTGTGGAGCACCACCCACTTCCGAACCTTTCTCTACTACATACCAACTACTTTACTACCTCTCACCCCTCATACCTTACGCCAACGTCATGTACGTGGGCTTTCAAAATGCACTCACATACCGATTCACCGCAGGAATTACCGCCGCTGGCTTAGAAGACACAAGTTTACTTTTACAGGAATTGCTTAACGCCTCACCAACCATTTTTCCCGTATACCATACAACCGGCGAGAACTTCTGTAGTTCAATTACGTCATCAAGCGTGCAGGTAATTTTTGTAAGGTTTTACCACACCAACGGCATTGTCCAGATGCCGGTAATTGTACACAGGGATTTTGAAACGTGTTCTCAGCTACCCGGATACTCCCGGCTTATCGAAAAAGCCAACGCACTGTACCAGGCAGTACAGACGTCCCCTGCATGGACCACAACATCTCCTGGATATTTAAAATGTACGGATGCATCTGCCTGCTCGGTTAAAGATAACCTGTGTATTGCAGGTGAAACAAACGGGCCGACTTTTGTCCCTGTGTCATGTCCAGACTGTACCTGTACCTGTATCATGGGCAGCTGTGACTGGAGTTTTTAAAAACCGGGGGCGAGGTGAACGTTTCCCAGATCATCTCAAAGGTATTAACACAACATAAAGTTGAATATGTTTTCGGGATTCCCGGTGCACAGGTGCTCACGCTTTTCGATGCACTGGGTGAAGAAAAATCGATAAAGCTCATTAATCCCACAACAGAACTCAGTGCATCCTTCATGGCCGATGGATACGCAAGAGCCTCGGGACGACCAGGGGTACTGGTTGTGGTCCCGGGTCCAGGGCTCGCGCTTGCCCTTTCAGGCATCGGAGAGGCACTGCTGGACCACGTACCCATGGTAATTCTCGCCGCAGATGTGGCAGATAACCTTCCGTATCAATTCCAGCTTCACCAGATTCCACAAACAGACATGGCCGCCCCGTTAGCCAAGTCTGTTTATCACATAAACAATACTGATACGGCACAGGAAATAATCATCCGGGCATTTGAGGATGCCGTGTGTCCCCCCCCGGGGCCGGTGATCGTGAACGTAGCATCGAACATATTGCAGGAGAAAGCATCTCCACCACAACCAGTAGCAAATCGACAAACTCCAGCACCAGCAATTTCAGAAAGTATAGTGCTCCAAGCTGCTGAAATAATCCAGAAATCAAAACAACCGGGATTGCTGGTTGGGTGGGGATGTATGGACTTCTCTGACAGGGTCCTTGAACTGGCCCAGCGCCTCCAGGCACCTGTAGCAACCACATTGTCCGGACGGGGGGTTGTTCCGGAGGATCATCCCCTCTGTGTGGGTTATGGATTCGGTTCATTCGGGACACCCGTTGCCGAAAAAATCTTCCGCAAGTGCGATCTCGTAATCGCTCTTGCTGTCCGGTTCAGCGAAGTGGGAACAGGCTCATACGGTTTGCCGCGGGAAATCCCGTTATTGCATGTTGACGCAGACCCCGGGGCACTTGATGCGAACTGGCCATCCCGGTTATCTGTTGTAAGCGATGTGGGAAAATTCCTAGATGCGGTACTGGAAAGAATTCAACCCAGGGAACCCAATCACAACCTGCTCAACAGAATAAAGCAGGAGAAAGAAAAATACCTGCAGAACAGAGAGCTAACCTTACATAACCATAAAAATGTAGACCCGGGCATGCTGGTGAGAACATGGAGAGCGCTTCTCCCACGCGATGCAATAGTTACAACCGATGCGGGAGCCCATATGTTCTGGGTGCTTGAACATTTTGACGTGTTTACACCTCGCACGTTTCTTGCTCCCGTAGATTTTCAATCCATGGGCTTTTCAGTTCCTGCTGCTATTGGGGCAGCACTGGCAAAGCCTGAAAAAGTGGTTTTATGCACTGTTGGCGACGGGGGTTTTATTTATACCGGTCTGGAACTGCTTACAGCAGTAAACCTCCAACTGAACGTGAAAATCCTTATATTCAACGACGGATATTTGGGGCTCATCAGACAATTTCAACAAAAAATATTCAGGCACGAAGTAGCAGTAAAATTGAACAATCCTGATTTTAAATATGTTGCCCATGCTATAAATTCACATTATATTCTGGTAAAAGAAAACGAAGACATAGCCCCAGCCGTTGCAGAAGCACTGGCCGTGGAGGGACCTGTAATTATGGAAGCACTTGTATCTTACGATCACGTAACGAGATACATTAAAAGTGCCATGCGAACAAATATCAAACGAACCCCTTTAAGCATAAAGCTGGAGCTCTTAAAGAAACTCCTGGCGAGAATGTAATGGAAAAAAGTAAGGTTATAAAAGCTATCGTTGGAACAACCACACCTGAAATGAAACGCATGGTTGCGCTTTTAAAATGTTTTCCTCTCAATGTAATTGAATACTGTGGCGATTTAAAAAGGCTTGAATCGTCTTCTCTTGAGCATGCATGCGTATTCCTGCCCGAAGACTCTCCTGTCTCGCTTCTATTCAAGCTGGCAAAAATGAGTGAGTGGTGCCACGTGTGTATGGTTACATCGGGTAACACAGAAAAAAATGCTGATGAGTGGAGACACCACGGCATTCACTTTATCGAGCCTGAAATCTCTCCAGAACAATTGAGAGAGGATTTGAAATCGTGGGGGGTGCCGGTACCTTCCTTTGATTTCTCAGGCAAATGTACTGAAGAGACACTGCTGCAAATGGGAAGCGAAATATGGCGTGAAGGGCTTTCAGTTACCCTGCAACTGGAAAATAATGAAGGTACGAATCAGCAATTGCACCTCTACCGTGGACAGCTCGCCATTCAACAACCAGCCCTTTCGCGACCTGTCGACGCATTTAAAAATGCCTTTGCGGTACTGTCTCAGTTGCTCTCTTTTATCTCATCTGCAAAAGAGCTGAACTACCGGATCGAGCCTTTTGAACCTCAACAATTTGTCATAATTGAGACATGGCCCTCCTTTGTACTCCGCCTCTCATGGTCGCAGGACAGAACCACCCAGATCCAGGAGGATGACAGATATTATGAGGTAACCAATTACGAGTATCTGACACTTCTTCCCCTTCGGGATCAGGAGACGGCATTTTTAAGTGCCCTCACACCAGGCGTATCATTCAAGGAAACAGCTGCAAGCAAGGGAATCAGTGAAAAAACGGCGGCACGTGTTTTATGGGCATGTATTCATCTGGGAGTGGTGCACAAACTCAGCCTTGAACAGGAGGAAAAAACCGCAGATAAGAAAGCAGCATTACCCGATATTGTACAAACCGAATCCAAAAAATCTACCGTCTCGAATGACTCTTTCGACATCTTAGACCTGGACGAGGAGTAAGTTCAGCGGTGCAAATCCCTTTCTACCGGGTAAAGCTGGAAGAAGAGGACATCCAAAAAGTTGAGGAAGTACTTCGCTCCGGCTGGATAGGTCAAGGGCCTCAGGTAGAACAGTTTGAAAAAGAATTTGCAGAATATGTGGGCGCCAGTGAAGCCGTTGCACTTAGCTCGTGCACAGCAGGACTCTTCCTTGCCCTGAGAGCTCTTGGGATTGGACCTGGTGACGAAGTCATTACCTCGCCGCTTACTTTCGCCGCCACAGCCAATGTAATAGAAAACACCGGGGCCAAACCTGTTTTCGTGGATGTTGATCCAGTCACGTGTAATATTGATCCGGTCTCAGTGAAAGCTGCTGTAACACCACGTACAAAAGCCATTATTCCTGTACACCTTTACGGCAGACCATGTGAAATGGACCGCATCATGGAAATCGCCAGCAAGCACAACCTTATGGTCATTGAAGATGCCGCTCACGCCCTTGGGGCAGCGTACAAAGGCAAACCGATCGGCTCTATCGGCCACGTTACTTCCTTCAGCTTTTACGCCACGAAAAATCTCACAACCGCAGAGGGCGGGATGCTCACCACAGATGATCCCGATCTTGCAAATAAAATCCGGATACTCCGTCTGCACGGTATCAGCCGGGATGCATGGAAACGGTACACACACTCCTCTCCCGTTCATTACCAGGTTGTAATGCCGGGGTTCAAATTCAACATGACCGACATCCAGGCTGCACTGGGACGCAATCAGCTCAAGCGTTTCCATGAAATTCAAACCCGTAGACGCAGGCTGTGGAATATGTACCGTGAAAGGCTCAAAAACATCAATGGAATCCGTCTGCCTCTTGAAGAAGAAAAAGGCATCGTTCACGCGTATCACCTCTTTGCCGTGCTCATCGAACACGAAAGAATTACCCGAGATGAAATAATGAATCAGCTGGCCGAAATGGGCGTGAGCACATCTGTACACTTCCACGCCCTTCACCTTCAGCCATATTATCGGGAAAAGTATGGATACAAGCCAGGCGATTTCCCACATGCGGAACACATATCTACAAGAACACTATCACTTCCCTTCTTCCCTTCCATGAGCGAAGACGAACTTGAGTACGTATGTGAATGCCTGAAAAAAATTCTTACCTGACTTCAGTCAATATATCCTAAATCTCGCAATCTCTCCTCTACGCTCTGAAGCGCGTCTTCACTCCACCATTGAGACGGAACCGCCTTTTTCAATATCTCGTCTGCCATATTTTTTAATGGGATTACCTGTGAAGAAACTCTACTCATAAATTTTCTGGAAACCTCTTCCCCATCAGGTTTTACCTGGAAATATACATATCGGTGTGCTGTTTCACGAATGCCGGGAATATGTGTTACAACAAACAGCCCGATTTTTTCAGCCAGCCTTCCGAGCAAAGGTAATTGACTGATGTAATAAAGAAATACACCTATCTTTGCGATTATCCTGTGTTTTAACCTGGTCGGAACGTACGGCTCTTTAAACATCTCTTCCACAAAGGCTGAAACATAAAAGTGCTTACCTCTCTCCTTATCCTGAGAAGAAAAAAATGAATTCTCCAACAGACCGTTAATCCACAATTTTTCAGTAGGAGTGCGAACGCACACCTGTGTGAGCTTATTGATGATGCTGTATTTTTTCTTTTGTGCAAACGATTTTAAAAGTTCATCAGATGTGAGATTGTGAGACCAGAATTCAGCATATACATACGAATTTTTCCTTTCGTCATCAAGTAACGATCGCCCACGTGCAACATGTGCATGCTCTTTTTTCCATTCATCAAGGAAACCCGCCAGCTGCGCGATCGTGGGTCCTACATCCGTAATTGAAGAAATTTCTTCCTTCATCCCCGGAGAAAGTCCTGCACCTCCAATAGCAAGCGGGACACGAAGAACTCCGTCTGTAAGAAGGTTGATATGCCCCAGCATGCCTGACTGTACATCTTCACCATGATCAGCCGTAACAATCACTGCTCCGTGGGCATCCATAAATCCTGCTGACTCAAGAAAATCCATATATTCCTTAAACCTTCCTCTATCGAAAAACTCCACACCCCTCGCGTACAGATGGACAGCCTGGGAAATAAGGCCTTCCGTCCTTAATCCAACCATCTCGAGCAACCTTTTCACACGTTGCTCCTTAAAAATAAATTCATAAGCTTCTTTGAACCGGCCAGCACTGACAAGGGCCTCCACGCGTTTTTTCTGACCCAGTTTCTCCGCCGTCGATAATATTTGAGTTTTAAAAAATGATTGGTCATCTCCGTAATCCCGCCTCAAACAATATGGAGAATGCACATCTGAAAAATGCAAAAAAAGGAACACCGGTACATTCCTTTCATGGTTGATATGGTTGAAAAGCGAATCCCGTGCATCCAGAGATGTTATATCAAAAACAAGGTCAGCATCGTCCAGTAGACCCCAGGCCTGGAACATCGTCAAAAAATCTACTCCAAATATTATTCTGTAACCTTTCTCCCTCAAAAATTTCACCACGGATTTTACATTTGAAGAAAGTCGCTCCCCTACAAATGACCTCAACCCGTGCGATGGTGGATAAAGCCCGGTAAGCATGGATGCATGTGCAGTGGAGGTATAAGAAGCAGTGGAAAACGCGTTCACAAACACGAGAGCTTTTTCAAAAAATGCATCCAGCACGGGGGTGTCAGGTGGAGGCACTCGATGGCGGTCGTAAAAATCGGAAACGCGATAAAACGAAACAGCATCTCGCCTCAATGTATCAATCGAAAGAAGAGCAATTCTGTGTACGGGCATGTTCATTTACTCCAGGTATCCCAAGTCCCTGAGTCGTTCGATCACCTTCTCCTCGTCCACATTCACTGAATAAGCCACATTTCTCTCCGTAGTTTCAGAAGAAATTTTAACCTCGCGCATATAAGTAACGGAATCGGGTCTGAAAATATCCCGGAGTACCTTACCATCCAGTTCAGAAGGTACTGCGCAGCCCATTAAATGCAAAATAGTAGGTGCCACATCCACGATGGAAAATGCTTCACACACACCTTTCTTAAAATATTCTCCAGCTGCAATAAGAAAACCTGTCTGTGCGTTGTCGGCCTTTACATCACGTACAGAACGTACAATCCCCCCTGCTCCAGAAGATATCAACCTCACTTTCTTTTCAGGCATTACAATCAGATCAGGAGCATCGTCAACATAAGGACCAGAGTAAAGTTCTCTGCCTTTACACACTTTTTCCACACAATCTGCGAGTTCCTCTTCCAGCACCGAGCACAGCTCGTCAATCAACTCTGCTGCATCAAGAACAAATACCACCCCATGAGTAAAAGGAACCAGCCGTGAGTTGGCTATATCCACGGCTGTTGTCAAACGAGGTAAAACCATGGATGCACGGGGCACCTGGGACAGAGATTCTACCAGTTCTTTTATGTACCGGCGCCAGCCACGGGATTTTACGGTGGTCCACCCTTTCTGAATGCACAATGTCAAAAGGTCTGCCTCTTTTTCGATCCTTCTCAGGCCATGATCTGATACCACCATCACTGTTTCGCCTGCCTCTAGCCATTTACGGACATACCTGTCCACACGCTGCCATACACGCAAAGTTTCATCCCCGTTAAAATAAAAATGCCCAAGTGCAACCATGTGATAAAGGACCAGGAAACCCACTGAAGGCGTGCGTTCATAAAAAAGCGTGTCAAAAGTTCGCAGATGGTTTTCTGTAAGTTCTTCGATAACTCTCACGCCTGACTCGCCGCGTAAAGACACATCTGGCCAGTGCGGGGGATGCACGCGGAAATTAAAATGTTCTTTCAGCTCACTCTCAAGTTCGTGCGGATATGTGTACCCCACATCCTGGGTAAACGGTCCACCCGAGATAAGGATACCCTTTACAGGCCGTGGAGGATATGTGAGAGGTGTACCCATTATAAGTACTTCAAGATCGTTTTCACCCATGTAATCCCAGAAGTCCTTACTCCGCCCGGCGAGATATCCTGCATGTACCACCGCTCCAGTCCGCTTGTTCAACTGTAACCACCAGTACAAACCAAGTTGCCCGGGATTTTTACCTGAATACAAGCTCTTCCAGGCCGGTGCTGTTACGGGCGGAACAGTACTGAGAAGCGGAGCATACACGCCATTCTCCAGCAATTCAGAAAAACCCGGCAACTCCCTCTCCTCAATCCAGGGAGCCAGCATTTCCATGCAACCGCCGTCTATGCCCAGAACAATCATTTCACCAAAATATATGAAACAAGCATCGTGTTCAATATCCGATCCATTAAATACATCAACTCCTGATATGTTTTGTTATTCTCGTACAAAGTTCCATGTTTTGAAAACAGGGTTAATTTTTATATTTCATCTTTAACTCAACCATTACTCCGAGACTTTTTAAGAATGCTTTGCTTCTATCATGGGCGTCTTTTGAGGCAAAAGTGTCAAAGAACTGTTATATTTTACTACGTAATGAAATACCCACGAGACCATAAAAACACTGAAAATACTCTCAAAATTAAATGGTACCAGAGTATCAGTTTTAAGCTTACATTTGTGGTGGGTTTTGTTGTTACGTGCATATTTGGCTTCTTCATGTACGTGGTTATGAAAACCAGCCAGGATTCCCTTTTGCGCGAACTTCTCAGAAGTGCCACCCAGCTCAGCGAAACGGTCAGAAGGAGTACTCATTACGATATGCTCGAAAATCGTCGCGAAAACATATATCGCATTATACGTACCATTGCTTCGCAGAAAGGGATAGAAAAAATCCGCATTTTCAATAAAGAAGGTCGCATCATGTTTTCTACTGCTGAAGAAGAAGCAGGAAAGATGGTGGATAAAAAAGCCGAGGAATGCTATGCGTGCCATGCACGTGAGCGACCACTTGAAAGGCTGGACATTAAAAAACGAAGTCGAATATTCCGCTGGGGTGAAGATAAGCACCGCGTATTCGGAATGATTACCCCCATATACAACGAAGAAAGTTGCTATACTGCTGCATGCCATTATCATCCACCCGAACAGAAAATTCTTGGGGTACTGGATATCGTTATCTCCCTGAAAGATGTGGATCAACGTCGCGAAGCCATGCTCAAGCGATTTCTCATCACAGCCGCTCTGGCCATCCTCTCGACATGCCTGCTCATTATCGTATTTATGCAGAAAGCCCTCATCACCCCTGTGCGAAAATTAGTGGAAGGAACAGAAAAAATCGCTGAGGGCAAACTAGAGCACCGAATCGACGTGGATACCGAGGACGAAATTGGAATACTTGCGAGGTCCTTCAACGTGATGGCTGAAAACCTGAAAAAAGCGGAAGAGGAGATTCAGGAATGGATAAGAACGCTGGAAGAAAAAGTTAAGAGAAGAACCCGGGAGCTGGAAGCCACGCAAAAGCAGCTCATCCAGTCTGAAAAAATGGTGTCCCTGGGCAAACTTGCAGCCACCGTTGCGCACGAAATCAACAACCCATTAACAGGAGTGCTCACCTACCTCAGGCTTATTTCCAGGAAACTTTCAGAATCAGAAGGAGAAATGAAAAAAGAAGATCTGCTCAGGTACCTCTGGATCATAGAAGCTGAAATTAAAAGAGCTTCTGTCATAGTAAAAGAGCTCCTTGATTTCGCCCGCCAGAGAGAACCCATACTGAAAGAGGTGGACATCAACAAGGTCCTGGAGGGGGCACTTTCCATTCTTTCCAACGAGGTCGCTCTGAGAAACATTACAGTAAAAAAATACCTGTCCAGGGTGCCCATCATCAAAGCCGATCCCAATCAGCTCAAACAGGTGTTTATCAACATTGTTATGAATGCCTGCGAAGCCATAAAAGAAAAGGGTGAGATTACCATTACAACACGGTATGATGAAAATGCAGGAGAGGTGGAAATTCAAGTTACAGATACAGGGATCGGTATTCCCGAAGAAAATCTTTCGCGCATATTTGATCCGTTTTTTACAACCAAAGAAAAAGGTACTGGTTTAGGATTGTCGGTGGCGTACAATATTATCACGAATCACAAAGGCAAAATCCAAATCACAAGCAAAGAAGGAGAAGGCACCACTGTAACTATTCGACTCCCTGTATCATAACCTGTTTTGGATGAAAAGAATTCACATCATCCCTGTTGGGAAAACGAATGTTTCCATGCTCGAGAGGATATCGAAAAAAGTGGAACATTTGTTAAATGTACCCTCCGAGGTATTGAAACCTGTAAGTGTGCCCAAAGAAGCTTACGACTACGTGCGAAAGCAATATAACTCCACCGTAATTCTTAAAAACCTGCTGGAAAAGGTAACCCCTGACTCTCTCAAAGTTATCGGTATTACTCATGTTGATCTTTTCATCCCTGTTCTAACTTTTGTATTTGGAGAAGCCCAGTTGGGAGGACAGGTAGCCGTGGTATCCACTGCCCGTTTAAGGCAAGAATTTTACGGACTTCCAGCGGATGAATTTGTACTGGAAGAGAGGCTCTACAAAGAAGTCATCCATGAACTGGGACACACTTTCGGACTTGTACACTGTTCGCTCAACAAATGCGCTATGTATCTTTCCACCAGCATAAAATTCATTGACCTCAAAAGCAGTGGCTTCTGCAGGGAGTGCCAGAAACAGTTGAACAAAAGCCTCCAATTGCTTAAAACAGACAGGTAGCCATGAATAGTAAAGTTAAAGTACTCATTGTAGACGACGAGCAGGTGGTGAGAGATTCTCTCTCCGAATGGCTCCGAGAGGACGGTTATGAAGTGGGAGCTGTAGAAAGTGGCAAAAAAGCTCTTGAAGAACTGGGCAAAAGCAACTGGGACATACTTCTGGTAGACCTCAAGATGCCGGAAATGGACGGTCTGGAACTTCTCCAGAAAGTAAAGGAAATTTCTCCTTCCATACCCGTCATCATTATCACCGCATACGCCACAGTGGACACTGCCGTTAAAGCCATGAAAGAAGGTGCATATGACTATCTTGTAAAACCTTTCGATCCGGAAGAAATTTCCCTCCTCATGAAAAGACTCACAGAGCACATTAAACTGACCCGCGAAAATATTTACCTTCGACAGCAGCTGAAGAAACAATACACGCTTCACGACATTATCAGCAGAAATCCCAAAATGCAGGAACTGATGGAACTGGTCAAAATGGTGGGACCAACAGATTCAACCGTGCTTCTTCAGGGCGAAAGCGGCACCGGCAAGGAACTGTTCGCCCGCGCACTCCACAAAGAAAGTCTCAGAGCAGACAAGCCCTTTATCGCGGTCTCCTGCGGTGCGCTCAGTGACAGCCTGTTAGAGTCGGAACTCTTTGGCTACGAAAAAGGGGCATTTACAGGTGCTACATCTCGCAGAAAAGGGAAATTCGAACTCGCCAATGGAGGAACTATTTTTCTCGATGAAATAGGAGACATAAGTCCAAAACTCCAGCTTGACCTTTTAAGAGTACTTGAACAGAAAGAGTTCTACCGGATTGGCGGCTCAGAAGTCATCAAAATAGATGTCCGGGTCATCGCCGCCACGAACAGAGATCTCGAAAAAATGGTGAGAGAAGGACAATTCAGGGAAGACCTTTTCTACAGGCTCAACGTTGTCCCCATTCACATCCCTCCTCTCCGGGAGAGAAAAGAAGACATACCCCTTCTGGTTGACCACTTTCTCGAAATTTTCAGGTTGGAAACAGGCAAAAACATAGAGCGTGTAAGTGAAGATGCCATGAAGGTGCTGCTCGATTACGACTACCCAGGAAATGTTAGAGAGTTGAGAAACATCATAGAAAGAGCCGTTATTGTGGCAAAAGGTGACGAAATTACTGTTGAAGACCTTCGCTTCGGGCTCAAATCACCGCCTGCACCTTCGACGGAAGCGGAAGATGAAGCGCTTGAATCGGTAGAACGAGCTCATATATTGAAAGTGCTTAATAAATATGACTGGAACGTAAGTAAGGCCGCATCCGCTTTAGGAATTGACCGCACCACCCTTTACAACAAAATGAAAAAATACGGCCTTACGCGCCGGGGGAACGACGCGTAAGGCCTGCTTCTACTGCGGGTGCAGGTCAGGAGGTAAGGAAGAACCTCCTTGTGATCTCGTCCCAACGATCCGGATCAAGGGCACGTGCCAATCCCTTTACAGGTAAACCGCCGTCCTGATACACAAGACCAAGATCCTGTCCCGTAAGCCTGCGAAGTTCATCTGTAGAATGTTCTATCCACTTTTTCACCACATGGCCTTTTAATAAATTCCTGAGTGCAGAAGGTCTTGAGAGCTTCACCTTTAGAAGCCAACCCTTTTCGTAAGGGTCCTGTTCCATGGTCTCGGGGGAAGTGAGCACGTCATTGTTAACACCTACAACCTCACCGTCCACAGGAGAAAGCATATCTATCTTTTTTGAATCTACAACAAGAGCCCATCCTTTCTCTCCCTGTTCAAGCCTTGTACCTTCACGTGGTAAATCCAGTGAATTGACTTTACCAACGAGCTTTTGAGCAAAATCGTCAAGACCCACCTGAACCACGTCTCCCGAGAGTACTTTGACCCAGGTATGTCCGGGATGGAAATAATAGGGCGCTTCTGGAGGTGGGACGCGGAACCACTCCACAATGTCATAAAGCCAACCGTGGGAGACCTCTGCTTCAGCCTCTACAGCGGGAGTGGTCAGGTAAGACCAAAAGGCAACCAGCAAAAGGAGGAAACCTATTACCAGAAGATATTCAACGCCTTTTGTTGCGTATATGTCTATCATGGCCAGCGTCTCCATCATGCCACCTCCTTTTTCATCTGGACTACATTATCCTCTTCCTCCCAGCCCTTGTGTTCGGTCAACACAGGCATTCTGTTCACCACCCACCTGAAAGCCCACATTTCTGCACAAATAACTGCCAGTGTAATCACTATTTCCATCCAGGAAGGCACGTACCTGTTGGCAGCGTCCCATTTAAAAGCGATGATAGAAACGTTCAATCTGTTGAGAAGCACACCAACAACCGTAAAGAAGGCAACAGTTTGAATCAACTTCACATTGCGAGTTCTTACACCGTAAGTGAAAAGCAGACACGGTATTACAACAAAGCCTATGAGTTCCACCAGATACCAGTGCCCCATCGAGGTGTTCAGCAGGTGCCAGTGATTACCGTGAGCAATACTTATGATTTTTAATGTGAAGTAGAGAAACAGTGTACCTGCAGCAGCTTTTCCGAGTCCCACTACAATATCATCAAAGGAGGCATGGTGCTCCGGGTCCACCTGAAACACTTTATGCGAGATGGAACTTTCCACAATGACCATGGAAAGTCCTCCAAAAATGCTGGACACAAAGAAAAGAACCGGAAGATTGGTATACCAGAGAGGATGAACTTTTGTGGGAGCCATGAGGAATAAAGCCCCAAGAGCCGACTGGTGCAACGTGGACAACGTGATCCCAAAAATCACCGCTCCCACCGTAAGTCCTCCAACGATCTGTCGAATTCTTTTCCACCCGAGCCATTCGGTAATAGCAGGACTGAATTCCACAAATTCACAAATGGTGTAGAGAAAAAAATGCCACGCGATGAGAAATAACACCGAACTGAGTCCAAAGGAGTTACCAATCAGAGGATTAATGACGTGCCATGGGCGGCCAAGATCCAGTAAAAGGGCACCACCATAAAAGCAATACCCCAGAAACCCTGTAAGAACCGCCGGTCTTACGATTGGATGGTATTTTTCAAGTCCCAGTATATACACCATAAAAGGAATTACATATCCACCAGCAGCAATAGCCACACCCCCCATTACGTCGAACCCGATCCATATCCCCCATGGAAAATCCTGTGACAGGTTGGTGGTAGCGCCCAGGCCTTTTACAAATCGAATCACAATAAGTACGCCACCAGCGAGGATAATTGCTCCGGTGATGACATTAAAAGGAGTGAGTATCTTCCCCTTTGGTTTCAACTCGCTAATGATGAACCTGACAAAGTTTCCGACTTCGGACATGAGATTTTTCCTTTCGGCAGTGTTCATTTTGTCCCCTCCTTCATTTAGCTTTTTTCACTTCTTCTTTTTTCACCTCTTCCCTGCGAGCATGGCTGATGCCCAGCAGAAAAGCAGGCCATATAAGAAGGACAAGAGAAACCCCGTAAAGGAATTCCTTTGTCAGTTCAGGATATGGTCTTGTGCCTACATTCGTGGGGAATCCAAGCTGTTCGAAGGGGACAGCAGCAAGGTACAACCATCCGGTGCCACCAACTTCGTGTTCGCCATAAACATGATGGACGTATTTATCAGGATTGTTATAAATACGCCTCTTTGCTTCTTCAAGAAGTTCACCCCTTTTACCAAAGACGATCGCTTCCTCAGGACATGCCTCCACGCACGCCGGCTGTTCTCCTTTCTCCAGCCTTTCGTAACACATGATGCATTTGCGGATGCGGGGGTTAGGGCTGTCGTATTCAAACTTCGGAATATCGAAAGGACACGAAATCATACAATAACGACAGCCCATGCATTTATTCCCCCGCCAGATCACAGGACCTTCTGGTGTTTTATACATGGCCTTAACCAGACACGCCGATGCACAGGCAGGTTGATTACAGTGCATGCACTGTTTCTTCGCGTATACCGTGCCCTTTTCTGTTTCATACCGATTTACCACGGTCCAGTGGTTCGGGTCAGTTTTACGATGCCTCTCGAACACAGATTCATCATCAATATCAGGCACCGGAAGACCGTGAGCTTCTGCACACGCCTCTTCACAACTTCGACAACCAATGCACCGTGTGGTATCCACCAGTACAGAAGCCATTTCATTGAACACATCCTGGGCTGACTTCAAAGTACCGGCAGATGCAAGACCCCCGGTAAGGAGGGCTCCACCTGAAATCGCCGCAGTTTTGAGGAAGTCTCTTCGTCTCATTTCCGTTTACCTCCTTATCAGGCTTTCTCTAAAAACTCTTTCACAATTGCCTGCCAGTGCTCTTTGTCTATTTTCTCGGAAAGTCCTTTAGGCACCTCTCCTCCATCTGCTACAGTCACTCCAACTTCGGCGCTGAGGAAGTGATGGAGTCGATCTGATTCTCTCAACAGCCACTCTTTCGCCTTTTCACCGGAATAGAGGTCTTTCAAACCTCTCTTTTGTACCTTCATTTTGAGTATCCACCCTTCGCCGTAAGGGTCTTCTGAAACCACTTCCGGACGATGCAAGACAGTGGAGTTCACCTCCACTACCGTTCCATCAATGGGCCCAGGAACATTTACTTCTCCAGCATGGGCAGCGATCCTTATTGACGGCTTCCCTCTTCTCACCTCTCTTTTGGGCGGAATTATCTCGCGAATGCGTCCAATAAGACGGACAGCAAAATCATCCAGACCGACCCTTGCAACCTCCTTCTCTTCAGGCTGAATCCACGTATGTACTGGTGAATAGAACCGGTCACCCGCAAAAACGAAACCGTGAACCTTCTCTATCCCCTCTGTTTTCACCCGCTGGCTCAACATCTGAGCCACCGCTATGGCACCCATAACCACGAAAATCAAAAAAATCGCCACGTAACCCATAACGTTCACCTCCTTTTCCTTTTTTTAAAAAAGCTTCTTGCCACCATCCCCCATTCCACCTGGTCGAGCTGCTTGTGCAAGCCAGGCATAATCTCTCCCCCGTCAGCAACAACCACGCCCAGTCTTTCCTCGAGAATTCTGTGCAGCTTATCAACTTCCTTTTCTATCCAATTTTTCACGCTCTCTCCGTGCAAGAGATTTTCGAGTGCATTTTGATCTTCAGGTTCTATCTCGCAGATCCAGCCCTCGAGATAGGGATCTCTCGTGAGGAGGCCGGGGTCTGCCTTTAAAGACTCATTTATTCCCACGACTGTACCGCTTACCGGGGAAAGCAGGCGTACTGATTTATCCCCGCACTTCACTTCACAAAGCACCTCCCCCTCTTTAACGAGACTTCCAGGCTCCGGGAGTTGAAGAGAAGAGACTCCATCCAGCAATCTGCTCCCAAAATGATCAAGTCCCACTGACACGCGATTACGACCAGGCTTTACCCACAGGTGAGCAGGGTGATAGTAGAGATTCTTCATGAAGTAATAACCTCTTACCTTCTCGAGAAATGGCCTTATGAGAGACTCCCTGTAAAACGGACACAAATGATACTCACCGGACGTGCACAGCGAAGGCTCCTTTTCAATGGACTCCAGGGGAATGGGTTTGCGCGTGGGAGCTTCACGACAGAATCCCACTGTTACAATCTCCAGGTGAGGACACTTGCCTCTTGTTTTCCTTTTTCGAGACTTTTTGAGGGTTACCTTTTTTCTCATTTTATCGCCTCCTGGACATGCCAATGTAGCAAATGCCATGCCACCATGGGCAATGGTCTCCAAAAGCACTACAGTAAAGGATTCTGAGAGACTCGCTATTTCTTCAGCGACCCTCAGAGTGTAGAAAAATTCATCTGTCGTGTTGCATTCTTCGACACACTTCTAAGACACACTGCGTCAACAATTCCGGTTTGCGTCAAAATGATAAAATGGGAACAAAAATTTAGTTTTTAGAGATAGGGTACGGATAAAAAGCAAGTCCATTGTGAATATTTGATAAACCCGAACTCGGGCATCCCTCACGAACTCACAAAACCCAGATGCCCACAACAAAATGCTTTCGTCGAATCTTTCTTCAGCTCCTTTGAAAAAGAAGTACAGCAAAAAATGACTTTTGAAAACTTTGAACACCTTAAAAAAAGCCCGCTCGGCTTTTATCGAATTCTATAATCGTGTCCAAAATATGAAAATATGGGGGTTACACCACCAGGGGCTATGGACTGGTTCAATGAAATTTGAAACTCCATAGTGTTCAAAGTCACTGGCTTCGCCTCTGTATGGACTGCGGTGGGGAAAACGTCCCTGTTGATACTCAACGGAAGAATAAAAAAAGAATAAAAAACCCGGGATTTTCAAAATTCCCAACAGATTGCTCATCATGTCTGCGCTCAGCCTCGTCTGCGTGATAATTGAAATATATCTCAACAGGGCTGGACTTCTGGTGTGGGAATATTCCTGGAGGAACGCCCGCTTTCCATTTCTCATTTTTCTGATAGGATGCATGCCGTTTTTTCTCATGTGTTTCTACGTTTATATAACCTCGATGACCTGAGAAAGCAGAGAAAGGCTCTGAACATAACCTTCGGCACCGACATTTCCCTCTTCATTAGTGCCTGGCTTACTTAACTCTCAACACCTTTAAATCGGCACACACATGTTAAAACGTGAACTCTGCGAGAACATAAACCATATCAAATTTTTTGAACAGTCCAAATTTTGTGCTGGGTTTGCCGTCAACTATCATGGAACCTGCCTTGATGGAAAGACTGTCCACTGGATAATATTCAAGTTCAGGAAAAATTGCATAAGAATTGGAATCAAGAAAATCACTGTAATCAGATACATTGAGGAGAAAACTTAGCCCTACCTTCAGAACTTCGGATATTACCTGATATTCACCTCTCATAAGGTAATAATCCTCTATTTCGCTTTCAAATCCCGGACGTCCCAGACCAGAATTTTCTGCTCTTTGAGTAAAGTCCATTTCATCAAAAAATCCGTGTATGTACTGAAAGTTGGTGTAGATTCCGTTTCCCACGCTGAAGGTGTAATCAAGACCTGCTACGAATTTCACGTATGCTTTTTCAAAAGCACTGCAGGTCTCACTCGTGAGCAAGTTTTTAAATTTCCAGTCTTCGGGTATGAAAATGCCCAGTTCTCCCCACCACCCGATGCTGAAGAGTTCTCCTGAAAATTCCAGACCCACCACCTGCAGAGATGGATAACCATATGTTACGGAAACCGCCACAGGAAAGGTTTGAATATTGCCTGAAATTTCCGATATAACGGGCATGTCAAAAAAACCCCTAAAGTATGAAAGAGCATAATCAATGTTAAATACTGTTCCAAAAAGACGGATCCCCCAGGGATTGTTGTCAGGCCTCCACGCAGGCATTTCTAAGTTCTGAACCACATTGATAGAAGACCCTTCAAACAATGGGAATTCTTCGACAAGTTCTCTTCTCATCACCTCTCCTGCCATTTCCCAGAATCCCAGGGGAAAGGACGCAGGTTTAAAGGAAAAAGTATAATTAACCTCCAGATTCACATAATCTGAAAAGTAATAGGTGAGGGATAAAACGGGGGTAGGGATGCTCTCCCCAAAATAATCAGGGTCAAACGTCACAAAATTCGCCCAGTCTGAAGGATTGATGTTATCAAGGACGTGAATTTTATCTGCCTTGCCCCATTTGAGTCTCTGCTTACCAAGTTTTAAATCAAGGTTCTCAAGTCCGAAGCCCTCCACCTTGAAATAAGCCTCATAGAGAACAAGATCAAAAGAATTTATCTTTCCCCACCCTATGCCCTCTGTATCTGAGAGTTTCTCTACAGAAGGAACGTCCATGTATATAAAGTCAGCTCGGATAAAGTAATCTATATTTTCTCCAACCGTGCCTTCCACGTGGATTCTCGCATCTCCTTTGTTCAGGTAAAACTTCCCTGCTCTGTGAGGATAAAAGAACTCCTGAGAATCGGTTGTGAAAATTGTCGTGTAATACCTGAGCTTCCCTCCCACGGAAGCGTTGAGAGAAAGGGGAAGTATTAACGCAAAGAGAATGCCATTCATCACCTTACCCTCCTTTTTAGATTTCTCTGCGTGAAGAGTTTGTCCGGAAGTCCCGTGTCAAATTCAATGTTTTCCATCTTCAGGAGGGTCCTGTGCTCCTTTTTCACATCCTCCACCTCCATTTCAACCATTGCCCAGTATTTTCCAATTTTTCTATGCTTCGCCCTGAACACCTTCCAGAGATTTCCTCCTTCGTCATATTTTTTTATCTCCACAGGAAACCAGGATCTTTTATCTATCTTTAGGTCCATTGTGGGATAAGGTTTATCTGACCCCTTTTTCCTCTCCGCTTTCAAATAATAGAAATTTTCATCCTCTTTCACAATTTCAGCAGTGTAATGCTTTTCGTAATGAGATGTAGACATGTCATCATAAGACAGATCTGACCCCATGAAGCTTTCATTTTTCGTGTGCGATGCTATTCTCCTAACTTTTTTGAACGCTGGCATGTAGAGGTACATCCTGTCATCAGCCAGAACCAAAAAACCTACTCCCCTCACGTCAGGAGGTGAGATAAATTTTATCAGTCTCCAGTCATCCTTGCCGGGAATGGTTTTCTGCCATACCTTCATCTTTCTTACCTTTTTATTGCCTCGTTTATCCACTAAGGTCATCACCATTGTCATCTCCTGGTCCCGTGGTGCGGAGAAAGTTTCATCCACTTTTGTGAGTATTTCATCCCCTGTAATTGCCAAAGAACTCAGAGGAATTAACAATCCCGAAAACACTCCTGCAACCACCAAGTATTTGAAGCAGGTCTTCATCTCGCACCTCCTTTTCTCAAACTTTTCTGTATAAAAGGACTGGCGCCCACAATCATGAGAAGGGGACCTATAAATCCCAGAACCACTGCTGCGGAGAGGAGGAGCATGGCTGACGTGAGCATACCGAACACCTTAAGGGGTTTAAGGGAAGATAGAAGAAGCACCAGGAACCCACCTCCAACAGATATTGCGTTGGCGAGAATCGCCCTGCCTGCAGTCCTGAAAACGTCCAATATGCTTTTTCTGATGTCACCTGTTTCCCTGAAGGCTTCCCTTAGCCTGTGAAGAAGGTGAATGGAATAGTCAATCCCTGCACCTATTGCAATTGAGCCCATCAGCATGGTCATGTAATCAAGAGGGGAAGAGGTGATGGGAAGAAGCGCGTAGGATATTGCAATGGTGAGGAGAATGGGCAGTATACCAATCACCCCCAGCACAGGAGAGCGAAATTCAGCGCTTATGAGGAAAAACACCACAAAGAAGGAAAGCGCCATGGAAGTCCAAAAGGAGCGAACCATAAATTTATCCAGTTGATTGACCAGAGGAGGCATTCCCGTTTGAATAAAATTAACAGTTATTTTTTCACCGCTGTAATTGCCTTTCACTATCTGAAACCTGTCTGTTAAGCCATATAAAATGCCAGTGACTTTCTTCTTGAGTTCAGGGATTTTATCAATTTCAGGAACAGAGGATCTGAGCAATTCCGTGATTTTTTTCACCGTCATCTCCTGCAGGAGGAAACGTTCAATATCCCTGAGTTCCACAAAAAGGTCTTCTATCAGGTCAAAATCCTTCGGAGGCACATACTCTTTCACTGCTTCAGCAAAAGTTTTTCTATCTTTAAGTGTAGCAAGTGCCTTTTTCGCAAACTCCGAAACCTTGCTCTCATCAATTAACACAACTGATTCATCGCTCCGCAAGTATTTTTCTATTTGAGAGGTAAGTTTCGCCTTCAGAAACGAGTCATCTGGAGGTGAGAAAAGGGAGTTCAATGAGGAGACAATTTTTTCTTCAGATATTTTTCTGTTCGTATACTTCAAAATAAGTGTTGAGAGGAGTTCAGCCTTTTCGGGGAAAACGTGTTTCTTCATTAAGGTAATCTTCTCTTCATCTGTCATGTTTTCTGTATCAATAATGGTGTAGGTGCCGTTTATATTGCGAAGTATTTTTTCTATTCGGACATCAATTTTTTTCATCAGCGCTGTGTCTATCTCCCTCACTCTACCCATTGCAAGGAGCTTCTTCTCATCCCCCGAGACAAGCTGTTCCATGATGTCCTGACCTTCAAGCATAAGCCAAAGGTTTGCCACCCCTTCATCCGTATCAGGAACTTTGAACCTCCCGTAAAGTTGATAGTTCATTTCAGCGAGCAGGTCCGCAACACTCTGGAAAGAACTCACGTCTTCAATTTCGTCCAGAAAAATTTCAACATCAAAAAGTTTTTTGAGAAGAGCAGAATTTTTAATCGTGCCTCCATCATCAGAAGAATAGTAAATGAGCACGGGCATTGCTCCGTCAAAGTGTTCTTCCATGATGCGCGATGCTATGCGCGGAGCACTGTTCTCCGGGAAGAACGTGGTGAAATTCACTTCCCTGCTTATGCGAGGTAATAAAAAAAGGGAACCAACCGCAAGGAACAGCCAGAAGAATATGAAAAATAAAGGTTTCTGTAATATGAATTCTCCTGCTTTCAAAAGCAGTCTGAACTCCCTGCGCTCACCCACAGTAACCAGAGATTTACGGGAAAGGGGAAATGTGCTCAGAAGAGCAGGGAAAAATGTGACCGACAGTATAAAGCACCAGAAAATCCCACCTGCTGTGAAAATTCCAAAGTGTTTTATTATGGTGAGCCTGGCAACTACGAAGGATGCAAAGCCGGCAAGGGTGGTAAAAGCAGCCATTGCCACTGGAGGAAGGATACTGTCCAGCCCTTCTGAACACGCCTGCTGAAAGTCTCTCTCACGGGCGTAAAGGGAAATTCTGTTGAAAACGTGTATTCCGTAAGCACTTCCCATTGCTATGATGACCACGGGCATGATGGGAGAAATCATGGTCATGGGAACGTTGAAAACAGGAAGCAAAGCGAACATGAGTACAGACCCAACGAACATTGACCCCAGAATGAAAAGCACAACCTTCACGCTTCTGAAGGTGACAAACAAAACAATCAAAATGAAAATAATCACCACGGGCAGAAGTGTCTGCAGGTCCTTTACCGCAAACATATTGCCATAGAGAGCACTGACAGGCATCCCCCCGAAATACAACTTCACACTGTCTTTCCACTTTTCCGCTACGCGCTGGCTTTCCTTAATGACTCTCTCGCTCACTGCAATTTCATCATGCTGTCCGGAGAGAAATACGCTGATGGCAGTGAATTTCCCATCCTCTGAAACAATTGATTTTCTGAACATCTCCTTTGACAAGACATATTCACGGAGTTTTCTCAGTCCTTCTTCATCTGGGATATCCTTTATAAGTTCTGCAACCTCCACTCCGCCCTCTATCTTCTTTATGTCGGTCATGTTTATGATGCTTATCACATTTCTCACGCCCTGAATCTTCTTGAGAGAAGAAGATATTTCCCTCACGCACTCAAGGACATCCTTCTGGAAAACATCTCCTTTCAAACTCTCAACCACTATCATATCCATTTTGCTCGTTCCGAACTCCTTGCTCACGTGAATGAACAATCCTGCAATGGGATCCTTTTTGGGCAAAAAGCTCTCAATACGGTTATCCATGTATATTCTGGTGAGCATGTAGCCTCCTGCAAGGAGAAACAGAGAGGTGAGTAAAATAATAAACTTTCTGTGTTTTACTACTTTATCTCCATAAACAACCTTCACTTTTTCATAATCCCTTCCAGAAGATATTTTGAAAGAGTGAGCATTCCTTTTTTGATCTTCTTGCTTCTCTTTGAGATTAAATACCTTATGGCAATCTCGTTTAAAGCGGTGATTATGGCAATGGATAGGAGGTCAATCTCTTCCACCTGAAAAATCCCTCTGTCTACACCTTTTAAGAACAATTGCCTGAGCATATTCACTTCTTCTTTTTCAAACACAGCCATCACGTCTCTGACGAACTCAAGGCTTGACTCCAGCGCTGAGGAAGTAACGCCCCTGTGGGATAGATGTTTTTCAATTGTGTTCAGCATAATTTCTGGAAGTTTTTTTATCGCTTCAACCGGGTCTTCAATTTCATTCAACATCCCCTTAATCTCTTTCAAAATTTCTTCGCCGTCTTTTTTCACAGCCTCACGGAACAATTCTTTTTTGTTTTTGAAATAATAGAAAATGCCCGCATCCTTTATCCCTACTTCCTCAGCAACGTCTTTTAAAGTAACCCTCCGGTAACCGTGACGTGCGAGAAGTTTCGCAGCACTCTCCAGTATTACTTCTCTCGTGTTTTTACCCATTTTAGGTTTCTAAAAATAAATTAAAAAATTAAAATTGTCAAGCTTTTCCCAATTCCCCTGGATTCCACTATAAAAAATTTTTACCCGCGCAAGCAGATAAGCAGAAGAAAAAATAAATCTTCATCCCTTCATTTCTGTAAGCACCTCTCCTCCCCTTGCCTTTTTCAAATTACCTGATTTAGTACCTCTCACAGATATGAATAAGAACTCTTTTCCTTATGACAGGATTTTGCCTTGTCCCAACAAAAAGCGAAACATTTTTTCTGAAAAATATGAAAGACCTTCTTCTCATGTGTGCATCTCCTGGATCGATATTTTATATCCCGTAACAGAGGTGATCTTCTATCTCTGCTTCGAGAGACCCTGAACCTCATCGGAAAGTCTCACTTATCGAATGTTTCGGTTTGGGTGGGGCAATACATTCAATTGATATTACTTACAGAATTCTCTACAATTCTTTCCTGGCAACTCGCTAAAAAACATAACCAAACAGGGCAATATCATTAATAAGGAACTTTTCAAAAAGACCGGTATACTTCTCATCGGTTCCTTCACGGCAGTCTCTACACTTATTGTGGGAAGAATCGCCGGATATACACTCTTTCTCTCCAGATATAACATCGAAATGCTCCCCTATCTTTACCTTGGCATAGCCGTTTTAATGGGCAGCATATCTTATTTTTACTCTCACGCCATTAAGAAGTTTCGATTCAACGTCATCTTTGCTGTTATGGGAGTGGGTATTGCCGCTGTTACCTTGGGGTTGTACTTCCTGGTGAACTCAGGAAAGTGGATATTTCCTGTTATTTATCTGTGGAATGAAATTGCCGGCGGATACCTGGTAATCCTTTTCTGGACCATCGCCAACGACATGGTCACCTCACAGGAAGCAAAAAAAATTTTTCCTGTAGTCGCCGGTGGAGGTGTTATCGCGAATCTTTTCTGGGGTGGACTGATAAAAGCCTTTGCACACGAAATTGGTACTGAAAACCTGCTTTTT
The DNA here is from genome assembly GCA_024275095.1 of bacterium. GTDB lineage: Bacteria > JAJRZV01 > JAJRZV01 > JAJRZV01 > JAJRZV01 > JAJRZV01. Next base: position 52,291 of record JAJRZV010000047.1, read on the forward strand.
ATCGTGGCAGCGAATGCTGTCGCATTTGTTACTATTATGGGCGGTAAAATACCACCTGCCGGTACAGGACAAGTGTCAGCACCGGAAAAGGCTGAAAGTGAATCACCTGCTTTATATACGCTCCTGTTTCTGGGACTCGTTATATTAACAAACCTGCTTTCAACAACAATCGACTATGAATTCAAGGTTGAAATCAGGAAAGTTTATACAGAAGCTGAGCTCGCGTCTTTCCTGGGCATGTATACACTCGGGCTTGGGATGGTCTCATTTGTGCTCCAGTTTTTTATCGCGGGTAAAATCTTAAACAATCTTGGAATGTTTTTTTCTTTAATGATTCTTCCCGTATCACTTCTATCGGGAACGTTGCTATATACCCTCATGCCTTCGCTTGCGATTATTGTGGGTTTAAAATTTAACGAACAGGCTTTCAGGTACAGCATCCACCAGCCATCATCACAGCTTTTATTTTTACCTTATAACCAGCAATTGAGAAGGCGTCTGATCGCCCTTATGGAAGGTTTCGTAAAACCTCTTGCTATTGGAGCCGGGGGTGTGCTTGCAATTTTCCTCAAGAGCAATGTTATTCCCGTGTCCATAGCTCTCTGCCTCATGTGGATATTTCTTACCATAATTATCAAAAAAGAATACGTTCAATTCCTTTATCTTCAGTTGCGCACCGGCAAACTCGATCTTGCTACTCCATTTACTGTGAACCTTGATCTATCCACCAAAATGTTTCTTGTGGATTCCATCTCTTCCATGAACGAAAAACAAAAAATCTATGTGCTTGAACTTCTCCAGAACACTGACAGAGAGTTGCTTGTTGAAGCCGTACAAAAGAGTGTTCCAGGTGCCTCTCCCGCATTGAAAGTAAAAATATTCTCTATTATTCGCAAAAACAAACTACACGAGTTTCTCAACATCGTAGAAGAGCACATTCACAGCGCTCATCCTGAATTGCAAAAAGAGGCGCTCATTTCACTCGCCATCCTGGATCCAGAAAAAGCGATGCCCCAAATAAAAGAAATGGTTCACTCAGATGAATATTACATAAAAAGTGCCGCAGTAGCTGGTCTCCTTTATCACAGGGCAGAAAAAGACGCCGAAAAAATTCTCAGCAAGATGCTTGCTTCAGATAACATCGAAGAAAAAATTGAAGGATTGGACGCAATTGAGAAAGCAGAAAGGAAAGACCTGTGGCAACACGTGAAAATGACTCTACATTCAGACTCCGTTGAAGTCTTGAAAAAGGCCGTCAGAACATCCGGAATCCTTAAAAGCAAAGAGCTCGTTCCTTTTCTTCTCAATTTTCTGGGAAACCGCAAATTGAGAACAGATGTAGTGGAAGCACTCGCTGCCTATGGAGATGAAGTTATACCATTCCTCAAGGACAAGGTTTACGCTGCTCCTCACTCACGACTGTCTCTCACAGTACCCCGGGTTCTTAACAAAATCAAGACTCCCTACTCTGCTGACGCCCTGCTCTTCTGCCTGGAGCAACCTGAACACTATCTTCAGCTCAGGGCATCAAGAGTGCTGTCGAAATTACTTGTTAAATCCCTGGGAAAATCTCTCGCAAGAGCAGACATAACAACCCTTCTGGAAAGAGAAATTCTATATCGCGAGAACCTTCGTAAAGTTCAAAAAGCAATTATTGAAAACGAAGACAAATTTGTTTTTAAAAGCATTCAAGAAGTAATAGAAGAAATCGAGGAAAAAATTTTCAGAATCCTTGCTCTTGCATTTCCATATCATATAGTAATGACATCCTTTAATCATTTAAAAAGCTGCAACAAACGCGTACGCTCGCATGCTTATGAAATGCTTGAGAGCATTCTGGATAGAAAAACAAAAAAGGTGCTCTCTCCTTTCCTCACAGAGACGCCTTATCGTTACCCGGCTCTTTCCTCAGATGAGATCGTTATTATTCTTTCAGGTAATGGAAATTACTGGTTGCAAAAAGTCTCTGATTATTATACCAATGAAAGAATCATGAAAAACAAAGATTCAAAAAAGCAAAACTCTCAGGAAGAAGTCCTGAATATCCTGGAAAAGGTGATGTATTTGAAAGGGGTGTCCATTTTTTCAGAAATTCACGGAGAGTCGCTGTACGAAATCGCCCAGGTCACCGAAGACGTTTATTTCAAAAAAGGGGAACTCATCTTTAACGAAGGTGAACCCGGTGATTGTTTGTACCTGATAGTCAAAGGAAAAGTCAGGGTACACAAAGGCGACGTAGAACTTGCCATCCTCGGCGAAGGTGAATGTTTTGGTGAAATGGCGATCCTGGATAATGAGCCACGCTCGGCCTCTATCACAGCACTTGAAGATTTGCATTTACTGAAAATCAACCAGGATGATTTCTACGATATTCTCTACGACCGCACGGAAATTGCACGCGGCATATTCAGGGTCTTAACCCAGAGGCTACGAAATGTCATTGGAACCAGAGCCTGAACTCTCCCACCCAGAGGAATCAACAATTGAATGGAACTTTGGAGCGGGAAACGGGATTCGAACCCGCGACTTCCGCCATGGCAAGGCGGCGCTCTACCGCTGAGCTATTCCCGCTCACCTTTCAGATCCAGCATTAGTATAATGAGACCTCTTGTTAAGTTCAACCCTTCAAATTTGCCTCAACACTCAACCATCAGAAAACACGCGCCTGAGCACTTCGCGCCGTATGCGTGCATACTTGATGATGTAATCTGTACCAGAAATCCAGGTGAGCAAAAGTGCCACATACAGGCAAATGAGCCCTATCAAATGGACAGGAATACCCCAGAGAGGATGGTGCATAATGAGCATAACAAACGCAACATTCTGAGTAACAGTTTTTGTCTTACCCAGTGAAGAAGCTGCTATTACCACTCCTTGAGTGGTGGCAATACCGCGGATACCGGTAATAATAACTTCTCTCAACACTATAAGAGCAATAACCCAAGCAGGGGCACGGTCCAGGGGAATTAACATAATAGCCGTTGTTGTTACAAGGGCCTTATCAGCGATTGGATCCAGAAGCTTGCCCAGATCAGTAACAAGATTGTATCTTCGGGCTATAACGCCATCCACTGTATCCGATACGGCCACTATAAAATAAATGAAAGCGGTTATATAGCTGAGCGTATAATCCGTTTTCTTTCCCGTGTAGTGATGAATAAGAATAAGCAATATCATAATTACAGCCACCGCTCCCATGCGAAACACCGTGATAATATTCGGCGCTGTCCAGAACTTTTGGGTCGATGTGTCAGACCTTTTATCAGGTGCTTCCATAAAATTCACTTCTTGAGGAAAAGATAACCTTCACCCCTTAGAGAAATAAAAACCTTTTCTCCTTCTTTTGATAAAGATGGAACAAATCTGCCTTTCCACCCAATAATTCGTTCCAGCGGTACAGACATGGGGTCATCCGGATCAACATTTTCAATCTTGATGACACTGGATTTTTCCGCCCGGAATATTACGTAACCAAATCCCTGAAATCGAACCATGTTGATTTCCCGATCGCCGCCTGCGAGCTTACCATTCTCCCAGCCCAAAGTATCCGAGAAGCCAAGCACATAATTTTCAATAATAAAAAGTTCATCGCCCTTTACCTCTACCTCGAAGGGTTCACTAATACCGACAAGGTCAACAGAGATGCTCCCTGTACCATAAAGCTTGCTGATGGGATCGTTTTTGGGTCCAAAAGAGGATTTGAGTTCTTTGCCACGGTACCTTTTACGCACATCTTCAAGCTTAACACTTCCCTTCATGAGTAAAATATCGCGCGAGCGAATGTAAAAACCTCGATCAAGTAACTTCAAATGCATATTACCATCACGGTAAGTATGAACTTTTTCTATCTGCACAGGTGTTGAAGATACGGGTACCTCGTGCTTTTCTTGGGTTTCAGCCTTTTCTTCCTGTTCAGCCTGTACGGTCTGGGTAGAAACAGGGGTCTCTTCGACTTTTTCCTCATGTTCAGCCCCTGTCGGTGTTTCCTGTGCGTACAATTCCTCTTCCCCTTTCTCCTCTTCTTCTTTTTCTTCTTCAGGTTTTTCTTTAATCTCTTCCTCTTCCCTTTCTACTTCTTCTTTCGCTTCTGCAGAAGGTTCACTCACCTGCTCCGCCTTCTCTTCACTTTCACCAACACGTTCTTCCACATCGGACCCTTCGGCAGGTGGAACTTCAGAAAGTGGTACAAAACCCGGAAGAACATCCTCCTGAACCGGCTCCTCTACCGCTTCAGATGGTTCCGAAACAGCTTTCTCTTTGTCCGTTTCTTCCACTCTTTCAGAATCTCCAGCGACTCCCTCTATTTCTTCTTCTGGTTTCACGTCCGCCCGAGCTTCTTCCTTCTCTGGCGAAGCCGCCTCCATTTCCTCTGATCTCTCCTCTTCACCACTCGCCTCTGGTGTCTGCTCAGGAGCCACAGGTCTCGAGGGTGCTTCTTCTTGTTCTTCAATTTCCTCTTCTTCCCGGGAAGCAGGAACCTCACCGGTCGATGTCTCACCAGGGGGCAACTCCTCCACCTCACCCTCAACAGAAGAAATTTTCGTTTCCTTACCTCCGAGTTCCTCCTCAATTTTATGGATCATTTTCTCAGCCCTTCCCTTTCTGAACTCCTCGAGAGCCTCCTCAAGTCTGCCAAGATTATAAAGAGCGTATCCAAGATAGTTGTGAGCCTTTTCGTTGCTTTCATCGAGGATAACAGCTTCACGAAGAACCTCTGTGGCTTCATCGTATTCGCCAAGTTTCAAATAAGCGAGTCCCAAATTGATGCGCAGGCTGTTAATATTGGGATTGCGACGTAACAGTTGCCTGAAAATTTTTACGGCTTTCTCATAATCTTCAATTTTGAAATATATCATCCCAAGAAGATTCAAAGCACGGTCATCTCCCGGCTTCACTTCAAGAGCCAGTTCCACCTCCTCCCGGGCAGAGATAAAGTCACCGTCTTTAAGGAAACCTCTTGCCCGTTCAAAGTGATACTGGAACTTTTCTTCCATTTCCTGAATAATATCAGCCACCGCAAAAACCTCTCTTATGTTGTCTTTTCATTATCTTAAAACTCTCATATTTTTTCAAAATTTTCTTTATGTACATCTGCGTCGTCAAAATGTCAGGGACACCACCATTTTTCTGTACATTATATTCTCCTGCATGATAGGCAGCCAGTGCCACCGTAAGTACCTGATACCGATCGATTAGTTGCCTCAAATATCGCGCACCATAATAAAGATTCTTGTAAGGATGAAAAGGGTCGTCAAGCCCGAGCTTTACCGCTGTTGACGGCATAATCTGCATGAGCCCCATAGCACCCGCAGGTGATACTGCTCCGGGATCGTAAGCAGATTCTACCTCTACAACCGCGCGCAGGAGTAATGGATCAAGGCCTGTCTGGCGCGCCACCTTGCAAATAAGTTGAAGGATTACCTTCCGCTGGTAGTGTTTTTTGGATGACCGTGAGCGCCATCTCAACCATCCACTGGAGTCGGGAATGTTCGTAAACACATATGTGCCATCTTTAGCTTTTTGAAAATAAATCTCGCCACTGTTTGCAGAAAATGCCAGAAGCAGACAAAATGCCCATATGAACTTAAAAAAACGAAGTAATAATGCCCGGGGCCGGACTTGAACCGGCACTCCGCCAGGAGCGGAAGGGGATTTTAAGTCCCCTGCGTCTACCAATTCCGCCACCCGGGCGCTCATAGACTAATTCTAACAGTGTCCAAACGCTCAGTGCCACAGTAAGACTCCAATTTTTCAAAAGGTCTGTGTATTTTTTTACGCGACCTGAATACAAATCTCATTTTCCTGTTAAAATTTAGTTCTTAAAAAATTAATATAGACACATGGACATGCAGAAAAAGAGGATGTGTTATATTGTTTTTTTGTTCTTACTCTCCACGTGTGCACCAGAAGAAGAGGTGCATCCGTTTACCAACGGCACGGATAACAGCCACATCTATTCGGTGAAGGCACCTCAAGTGTTTCAACCACTGATAGAACAAAACGAAGATGGGTCATATACAGTGAGCGTGAGTCTGCCTTCTCCGGGCCTTGCATTCCCGGGGGCAAGCACCAGGACACTCAGCGGGAAGGCTGAAATAAATGTGCTGTATCTACAAAGTGTCCAGCAACGTACACTTCGCCTCCCCGCCACCCAGATTGTTCACGGCACGCTCCTCTATCCAGAAAACACGCGCGTGAGAATTTCAAATTCCGAATTCAGAATATGGGAAGGTAGCAACGAACCATTCCCTTATCTGCAGAAAGGCAACTACAGTGTAAAAATCCTGGAGATCAGCAACCTGACCACCAACTCACCGGCTGCGTTAATAGGGTACTCCAGCGGAAGCCGGTATGTAGAATACCTGTGGATCATGCGCGATGGTTTTGCGTACCCTGTAGCTCAAATACGACGTGCCAAGAAGCTCGACTTTCACCTTCCGCCCCTGAGGGGCCGATACATTCTCTTTTCTTCTTCCGACTTTCTCGTAAACTCCTACATCAGGCCTGATACCGTACGTGGTGTATCCAGTGAATTCATGCTGGACGAAGGAGAAAATCCCAAAATCATGGTCGAACTTTTCTGGCTCAGACCAATTGACATGGACCTGCACATCCTTCCTTACGGTAACATGCCTTCGGGAGGAGCATACGACTGTTACTTCGGCAACACCCAGACATCATGGGGATGCCAATTTCTCAATATCAACGATGCAGGTTTTGGTGAGAACCGGGGTGGACGGGGCTTTGGTTCGCCCGAGGTAGCAGTATTGAACAATACAGTTGATGGATGGTATGTAATTGTTGCCGACGTTTACAACATGCGTGATGCAGTATGGGATATATGTTTTGTCAGCTTAAAGCACCAACATGGTCAAACAGTGATATTCTCGCCCGTAACAGCCAACCAGACAATCACAATGGCCAAATTTCATGTAAAAAATGGCCACATTGTAGAAATTATTCCTCTAAACTCTATTACTGAAGAATAACCCGTGGCAGGCAAAGCACCTGTATTCGACCCTATCATCAGATGGTACGATACACTCAACTCTGTTTTTTCCTTCGGCATAGACCGGCACTGGAGAATGCTCTGCGCGCGAAAAGCTGCAGCGGCAAATGGTCATCTCTTCGTAGATATCGCAAGTGGCACAGGTAAAATGGTACATGCTTTGAAACAGGCACTTCACCACAGAAGCATCATAGTGGGAGTAGATCCCAGCAGAGCAATGATCGAGTGGGGCATAAAGAAAATGCGTTATGAGACATGTACTGAAACACGAGTATTTGCTGTTCAGGGCATTGCTGAAAAAATCCCTCTTGCTTCACACTCGGCTTCAGCGGTTACGTGTGCATTTGGCATGAGAAACTTTACCCATCTTCGAGGAGGATTGCAGGAGATATACCGAATACTGCGTCCCTGTGGAATATTCTCTGCTGTGGAAATAACATATCCTCACCGCATTTTCACAAAAGTGTTTTTCGGGCCTTATTTCAAATATTTTATGCCGCTGGCGGGCAACTTTCTTTCTCAATCACGCTCCTACACATACCTGCGCAATTCTGTAATGAACTTTCCCTCGAGAGAAGCACTGACAGGAATTTTAAAAGAAGTTGGTTTTAGAAAGGCTGATTATCAGGAACTCACAGGGGGAATTGCCTGTTTGTATTTCGCAATAAAGTAAATTACGATAAATCCTGTGCGGCTGTCTCATTCATCATGCGCGAAATCACCCGAACTTTTGCTTCCAGATTGAGCATGTAAGGGGTACGTGGTTGGGTGGTCTTTTGAGGTGTGTACTCCTCGGCAGCGATAATTTCTACAACACGTTTTTCATCGCCGTAGCGACGCAATAATTTCTCGACCTTTTCGCGAAAAGCCTCTGTTGCACGAATGCTCTCATTCATATATTCCCGGGCCTTTTTATCACTGATAACACCTCCATGGGCCAGACAGATAAACCTGGGCTGTAAATCCCGCATGCGGTAAAGAGAGTGGAGATACGCATCATAGCTGGACAAGAACTCGGGCTGAACCTCACCCGTGAGAAAGGGCACACCAACAGCTTCACCGGCTGAAAGTGCTTCCAATTCCTCGACAAAATAGGCAACAGAACATTTCGTATGTCCGGGCACATCAAGCACGCGAATGTGAAACCTGCCGGTATCAATGATGTCTCCTTCTTTTATTGTTCTGGAGAAAGAAAACGGTTCAAATTGAATATCTGAAGGAAGCGAAATCCCGTAATTCTCCCGTGCCTGAAGAGCGACCTCTTCGTTAAGACGGGTTAAAAGATTCACAACCTTTTCTCTTTTTATCAGTTCAGCAGCATATTCCGATCCTCCGGCTTTAAGAGAGGGGATGCGACGCTTGAAGTACGGAATGCCTCCGCAATGATCATAATGCAGGTGTGTAATGTACACCCATTCCAGAGCCGGAGGGATCCCTAAAAGTTCTTCAAGTTGTTGAAAAATAAAAGGAGCGGTAAAACTCATGCCGGCATCCAGTAATACCGTAGCATCACCCTGGAAAAGGTACACCGGGGCGAGCATGTTACCCACGGCACGGAACCCGTCGGCAATTCGCTCGGGAGGCACGGTAATGTCCCATACATTCTGCACGCTTCCTTATTACCAATCCCCCGTGAACTTATCAACAGAATCCCACATCAACGTTACGAATGAATTGCAACGATACGGCTGCCGGGTGTATATTCTTCAGTCCATGAAATGCCGACGTCCTATATACGAGTGGCCGGAAACACAGAGACCACGCGAACGTGCACTTGACGAAGGAGTTGAGTCTCTTTCAGATTCAGAATTACTCGCGCTTATCATCGCAAAAGGCACGGCAGAACACAGTGCCGTTCAACTGGGTGAAGCACTGATCCAGCGTTTCGGGTCCCTCGGAGAAATTGCCCGTCGCAACCCTGTTGAATTCATGGAAATTCCCGGTATCGGAAAGGCAAAAGCAGCTGCCATATCAGCTGCTTTTGAGATGGGACGGCGTGCACACTTACCGGATAAAGAGAAGGTTATATTGATAGGAAAACCAAGCGATGTCCATGCATACATGGCTCCCCGCATAGCCCACCTTCCACAGGAGACCTTCTGGGTACTACTTCTCAACACGCGCGGACGCCTTTTGCGAGCTGTAAAAATTTCTGAAGGAACACTCAATGCCACAGTAGCCCACCCCAGAGATGTCTTCAGAACGGCAATTGCTGAAAATGCCGCTTCCATTGTTCTCGTGCACAATCATCCAGGAGGGGACTCTTCCCCTTCACCAGCAGATGTGGAATTAACGCACCAGCTGGTTAAGGCTGGGGATATATTTGACATCAAAGTAGTGGATCACGTAATTATCACCACAAATGGATACTTCTCTACAGCAGAAAAAATGGGTATTCCCTGACGATGTCTCTCTTGCTTGACCTGACGGAGACCTCACTGTAATGTAACATCCGTTAACACACAAGAAGCTTGGAGGCGGGCCATGAAAAAAATGATGTTGCTTTCTCCAGGGCCTACAGCTGTTCCTGATCGTGTGCTAAAAGCCATGAGCGAAGCCACCATTCACCACCGTACAAGCGTGTTTGAAGAGGTTTTCGCTCAAGCGAGGGAAGGGCTCAAAAAGGTCTTTCAGGTAAGTAGCGATGTATTGATACTTGCTTCTTCAGGCACCGGGGCAATGGAAGCATCTGTGTCCAACTTCTTCCGCAAAACAGACACCTGTGTCTATATCAATGGTGGAAAATTCGGTGAGAGATGGGGCGAAATTTTGAGAGCTTATGGTGTTAACGCGATAGAAATTTCCGTAGAATGGGGACGAGCAGCGGTAGTCGAGGAAGTCGCGAGTATAGTTGAGAAGGAGAAGCCAGCAGGGCTCTTCTTCCAGGCATCTGAAACATCTACCGGTGTAAGGCACCCCACACAGGAAATTACAAAAGCGGTTAAAGAAGTTTCACCTGACACTCTCATCGTTGTTGACGGTATTACAGGAGTGGGAGTGTTCGATATCCGGCCTGAAGAGTGGGGGCTTGACGTTCTTGTGTCGGGGTCACAAAAAGCTTTTATGCTGCCGCCGGGCTTGAGTTTTCTGTGGGCAAGTGAAAAGGCCTGGGAGAGAGCAAATGACTCCGACCTACCCTGTTATTACTTTGACCTGAAAAAAGAAAAGAAACAACAGGCGAAAAACCAGACCGCGTATACACCGGCCATAGGACTTGTTCTCGGATTAAAGGAATCCGTATCAATGATTCTTGAGGAAGGCCTGGAAAATGTGTTTAACAGACACGCAAAATTAGCCCGTGCTGCTCGCGAGTGCATGAAAGCGCTCAGCCTGGAACTTTTTTCAGAAGTTCCGGCAGAAGGTCTTACAGCGGTGAAAAGTCCTGCTGACATTGACGGGCAAAAGGTGGTTAAGCACATGCGTGAAACGTATGGAGTCGTTATTGCAGGGGGTCAGAGTCATCTCAAGGGCAAAATTTTCCGAGTCGCTCATATGGGCTATGTATTCGAATCTGACCTTCTGGCTGGGCTCGCTGCACTGGAACACACACTTCACGACCTCGGATATCCGGTGGAGTTCGGAAAAGGCGTTGGTGCCGCAGAAAAGTCCCTCGCGGAGGGTTAAAACATGGGAGAAAAATACAGAATTTTTGTTGCCGACAAACTCCACAAAAAAGGCGTGGAATTGCTGGAAGCACAATCGGATTTTGAAGTGGTTGTAAAACCGGGGCTTGGCGAAGACGAACTATGTGAAGCCATCAAGGGGATGCACGCTGTCATTGTGAGAAGCGGAGTCAAAATCACCGGGAAAGTTATTGAAGCTGCTGATGTACTGCGGGTTATCGGGCGTGCAGGGATAGGTGTTGACAATATAGATGTTGCAAAAGCTACTGAACGTGGCATCCTGGTAATGAACAATCCAAGTGGTAATGCTGTCACAACAGCAGAACACGCCATAGCACTCATGTTCGCTCTTGCACGTCGCATCCCCCAGGCCCATGCCTCCGTCACATCAGGAAAATGGGAACGAAGCAAGTTTCAGGGTACAGAACTAAGCGGCAAAATACTGGGCATTGTAGGTCTGGGAAACATCGGCAGTATCGTCGCAGAAAAAGCCGTTGGACTGGGACTCACTGTTATTGCACATGATCCATATGCTTCAGAAGAGGCTGCCAGGCGTCTCGGGGTAAAACTGGTCAGTTTTGATGAACTTCTCGAGCAGGCCGATATCATCACGCTTCACGTACCTCTTACAGAAAATACAAAAGGGCTCATCGGGTCAAAAGCTCTTTCAAAAATGAAAGAAAGAGCCCTTCTGATTAACTGTGCCCGAGGCGGGGTTGTAGATGAAGAAGCTCTTGTTGAAGCACTGAAAGGAGGACGCATTGCTGGTGCTGCTATTGACGTTTACAGTCAGGAGCCACCCTCGCCCGACCATCCGCTGTTTTCATTAGAGAATGTGGTGTGCACACCCCATCTTGGTGCCTCAACACGAGAGGCTCAGGAGAATGTGGCTATAGGCATCGTGCAACAGATTACAGATTTTCTGCGCAAGGGCATAATACGTCATGCGGTCAACATGCCGTCCATATCGCCCGAGGCATTTGAAGCCATACGGCCCTACACGTTCCTGATCGAGAAACTGGGCCGATTTGTGGCTCTCATGAAGGAAGAAGGAATTACCGCCGTATCTGTAAAGTATGCAGGTGATGTGGCCAAACATGACTGTACACCTCTCAACTTCTACCTGATGAAAGGGATCTTGCAGCCGGCACTGGGAGAAAAAGTGAGTTTAGTCAATGCACAGCAGTTGTTCCGCGAACGAAGCATCAGGTTTACAGAATCAAAAACCGAAGCTCATGAAGATTTCACTAACCTTATCGAGGTTAAGGTTAAACGCGACAGCCATGAGGATGTGGTATGGGGTGTAATCTTTGGAAGAAATATTCCAAAAATTGTGAGAATCAATGACTTTTACCTGGAAGCAGATCCCGAAGGTCACGTCATCATGCTGGAAAACTACGACCGACCAGGAGTGATTGGGAACCTGGGCACGTACCTGGGTGAGAAGAATATCAACATTGCTCACATGAAAATCGGCCGGGACAAGCCTGGAGGGCGTGCCATCAGCATCATCCACGTTGACTCCGAGGTCGGAGAGGAGATACTCGAGGGACTCAAAAAATTGCCGCACATTATCTCTGCCAGGTATATGAAACTTTAAAAGTAGTCTTTCCCGCAGCAACTTTTCGCTTAGAACGAGATTGCCCTTTTCTACAGTACGTCCAGCAGATGATTTTAAGAACGCTTTGTTGAGAGTCCGCCGTGAGCAGTGGAAAAAAACTATCCGCTGCGGCCATGTTTGGAACACCTAAAATGTCCAATGTTGAGACCAGACCCCGAAGGGTTCGTTGAGCTTGCCTTAACGGCGTGTGAGAAGTATGATGCTTGCTCAAAATGAACTCTATCATCAAAGA
>JAJRZV010000048.1 GCA_024275095.1 bacterium
GATGGCCGCCTCAAGACCTGTAAGTTCTTCCTTCTTTTTTGCAGCGGAAGAAGCTTTCTCCTCTCTTTCCTCAGCAATTTTTGACAGTGTGTTTTCTATATTCTTCAATTGCCGTTCCAGTTTTACTCGCATAATCCGATTTTTCTCAGCCTGAAGTTTACGAAAGCGCTCTGCTTTGTTGGCCTGACGTTTCAAACTGTTACGCTGTCTTTCCAGTTCCCTGATTATGTCCTGGACGCGCGATAAGTTCTCCTTAGTCCTGTCCATGCGTCTGAGCGTTTCCTCACGGCGTTTACGGTAGCGACTAATACCAACGGCTTCGTCTACATATCTGCGCAAATCATCGGGACCAGCAGTCGCCACCTCAGAAATTTCGCCCTGAGCAATAATGGAAAAGGAGCGGCTGGTAATGCCTGCATCCATTAAGAAATCGGTAATATCTTTCAGTCTCACAACTCTTCCATTCATGATATATTCGCTCTCCCCCGAGCGATAAAGAACACGGGATATAGAAAACTCGGTGCTCCCATTGTTCTTTTCTATAAGTAAGGGGTCCTCCAGAACAAACGTGAGGGTTACCTCGGCAGAACCTGCCGGCTTCCTGTCATCAGTACCAGCAAATATCACTTCTTCCATGGAATAACCGCGAAGAGCTCTGTAACTTTGCTCACCCAGACACCACCGTATGGCATCCAGGATATTGCTCTTGCCACTTCCGTTGGGACCGACGATGGCTGTTATACCCTCGTGAATTTCCAGCACCTGACGCTCGGCAAAAGATTTAAATCCCTGGAGCTCTATGGTTTTTATTTTCATTGTAACCGTTGCAATTCCCGCCTTGCCGCTTCTTCTAAATCAGACGGCAATCCTATTTTCAAAGCCCTGGTAAAATATCTACGCGCTTCACTCCAGCGAGAAAGACGCCTGAGAACTACCCCTGCAGAATAATAGGCTTCAGCAAAGTTTTTATCAAGAGCAAGTGCCCGCTTGAAAAAAGTAAAAGCCTGGTCGAGAGACCCCTCCTCCAGCAAAATTTTGCCCAGCAAAAAGTAAGTTTCCGCAAGAGGCCTTATTCTGAGAGCACTGTAAAGGAGTTTCTTTCCTTTCGATATGTTGCCCTGGTATATCTGTACTTTACCAAGTTTTGTCAGGACATCAGCACGGCGCCCAAAACGCCTGAGCGCCTGTGAAAGAATTCGCTCAGCTCCCTGATAATCACCTGTAGTGATGCGCAAATCTCCAAGAAGAACATATAGATCTTTACGGTTGGGATGTGCTCCTATAGCATCCTGAAGCACCCTGGAAGCTTCACTTGTTCGACCCTTCCTGATCAGGCTTTTTGCGTATATGCTGGCATAATCAGGATCATCCTTTTTAGCAAGATAAGCCTTTTCTGCATGATAAAGTGCCCTGTCAATGTTTCCCATCTGCCAGAAAATTCGGGCCAGATTGTAGTGTGCTTCATGATACCCGGGGTTAATCTCTGTAACCTTTTTGTACAAACTTTGAGCTTTATCTTTCATTCCCTTCATGGAATAAACTTCCGCCAGGTTGAACAAAATATCAACATCAAGCGGCTTTCCAGCAGAAGCGTTTTCATAGTAGCGGATAGCCCTGTCCAAATCTCCGGACTCGCGAGCCACCTTCCCAGCTTCCTTAAGAACATCCACATCATTCGGAAACTTGGATAAAAGTTCATCATATACTTTTAAAGCTTGAGAAAACGCACGTTCTTGAGAATAAAGACGTGCCAGCTTTAAGTACATGGCTTTATTCTTTTCGCCTGTCCATTGAAGATACCTGTGGAGACAGAGAATAGCTCGGGGCATATCCCCGCCCTTTTCAAAAATATCCGCGAGTTCTTTTAAAAGTTCTGCATTTTCACGTGATATACTCTCAAAAGCATAAAAGGCTTGAGTAAGTGCTGATTGACGGGAATTCTTCATGAGTAAAATCCTGGCGTATACAACCCGAGCTTCTGCATTTGAAGGGTCTCTCATCAACACCTGACGCATCATTTCTTCGGCCTTAGACAAAGATTCCTTATCTCCCTCTTTGGCCGCCATGATTCTCGCGTACAGGATTCGGGCCTTTACATGGTGTGGTGATTTTGATAAGACTTCTTCCACCACTCTTATCGCTTCCTTACTCTGGTTCAAACGATAAAGCGACTCAGCGTACGCAACTGCCATGTCAGCATTTCCCGTCTCTCTATAAAGGGTGGAATAATACTGAGAGGCTGCCGCATAATCTCCGGCAGCGAATCGTGCTTTCGCCATGAATTTCAAAGCCTCTATCTTATAGCGTTCCTGATTTGCCAGTACTTTTACCGTTTGCTCTGCCTCGTTATATCTATCTGCCAACGCGAGCAAACGTCCGAGTTCCAGGCGTAATTTAGGATCATCATTCACCCTCAACTCTTTCTGTCCTTCCTTTATGGCCTGATCGGTCTCACCTTTTATCCACAAAAGGTTCATACGTGCACGTGTGTACAGCGGCCTCAATTCCACAGGCACCTTGTTATTTTTAATTTTCGAAAGGAGTTTTTCAGCTGAAGAAGCGTTTTTATAAAATCGAGATTCAATGTAGGCCAGTAGCAGCGTAAGTCCAAGATGCCCCTCAGGTGTTTTTTCAATATGTTTACGTGCATATCTGACAGCCTGTTCAATCTTTCCGTCTTCCAAAAGGGCTTCAGCTGCAAAGAACGCAGCAGAAGGGGTAAGTTCTTTGCCCGCACCAGAATATTTCTCTACCACGGCAGATACAATCGAGAAAAATGCTGCTGCGCGCAGCTGTGCGAGAAAGAGGGTTATGTCTACCGGATCGAGTTCATTCCAATTGACTTCAGCTATTTTTCTCTGAAGCTGATCTTTGTCTCCGGACGCACAAGCGACCATCAATTGAAGCACATTCAAAACATTCGGAGGAACATCCTTCTCACCCTCAATCGAAGACAAAAGGTCCATCTGCCACACATGAATTCCCCCGCCTTTCTCGGTTGAGCGAATGAAACTCATCTCCAGGAAACGCACGATACTTTTCCAGTAATGAGGTGCGATGGCTGCCGCTTTTACTGATGCTGTGTAAAGTGAATCTATGTCCAACAGGGAAGAGTATGAAACCTTTTTATCAAGCCCTGTGATTATCTCTTCTGCTTCTTTTATCTTGGAAGAACTTTCTTTCAGCAGTCCACGACGAAGGTTCAGAATTTTCGTTCCCGAAGCAGCTTCCGGATTCCCCACATACTCAAATGTGTAATAATAATATCCTCCAATTCCCCCCAGCAGGAGCACAAGAAAACCAAGGGCCATCGGAAGGGCGATGCGACGTGTACCTGGTCTTTTCTCTTCTTCCTCTTCCTCCTCCTCTTCCTCTTCCTCCTCCTCTTCCATAAGAAACTCGTCGAAACTGATCTCTCTGCCTTCCCCCGTCTCCCTCTCCTCTTCTTCCTCCTCTTCTTCCTGAAGCAAACTTGATAGTTCTTCTTCCAGCGACTTCAATTCATCATCTTCCGCCGTGAATTCTTTCTCTTCGGGAGCTTCCTCGACATCCTCCACCGTCTCAACCTCAACGCCTTCTGTATACAGCGAGTCCTCTTGCTCCTCCTGGTCACCCAGAAACGTTACACCTTTATCCAGAACTTCGCCTTCCTCTCCCACTTCCTCTTCAATAGAAGCGAAACTCACTTCTTCTTCCCGCTCTACAGACTCCTCCGCGGAAAGAGTCTCAGCCTCAAGCGACTCGACCGAAACCTCCTCTTCCACTTCGCCTTCTTCCTCCGGAGCGGCGACACCAGCATCCACATCCTGTTGAACCGGTATATCTTCTTCTCCCATCACATCTGCGAATTCTACCTCCTCCTCTTCCTCCTCTGCCTTAACGGAATCAATCAGCGGGGGCTCTTCCACTACTTCTTCAACAGATACAGATGTGTCTTCCACCTCTCTTTCTTCCCCTTCCAGAGAAACTTCCGCATCCTCCTGGGATGGGGTTTCAAAGCCTTCTCACATCACATCTCCAAAGTCCACATTCTCTTCTTCACCCACTTCGTCTGATATTTCCTCACGCCACGATTCTTCTTCCACCTCGGGCTTTTCCTCCATCGGAAACACATCCGTCGTTGTAGTTTTATCTACTCCCTCTGATTGAAATGTGACATCTTCTTCCTTCTCTTCCGCTTTTTCCATTTCATCACCAAGGGTTCCGAAATCAACCTCGTCTTCTTCGGGTAATTGATCAGCCTCTTCGCGAGTAATGGAAAATTCCTCCTCGGCTGTGGGAAACGTTTCTTCAATCCCTTCTTCGCGGGGTGCTTCGCTATCAAGAGGAATGCTTCCAAAATCTATTGCTTCACTCTCTTCTTCCGTCTCCTCTCTCATGGAGGTATCTACTGTTTCAGAAAGGTCCTGTGTGTCCTTGAAAAGTTCATCAGGGAGCTCTGCTTCCGCTTCCCCGGCCAGAAAATCGCCCATCGACTCAACGACTTCCTCTTCTTCAACATCCACGGACTCCGCTTCTTCCTCCAGGGATTCACCGGACTCTGAAACCTCTCTCGAAGGTTCCTCGGTCACCCCGGCCTCCTCTTCAGAGGAAAGGTCTCCAAAGCTCACGTAATCGTCCACCTGTTCTTCTTCCGATGGTGGAATCTCTTCACCTGGTTGAACTTCGGCTGTCTCCTCTTCGGCGGAAGTGATGGAGTTAAGTGCTTCCTTCACCTCTGCGTCCGCTCCCGACTCGGCCAACGTTCTTTCAAGATATGGGCGTGCCTCTTCCGCCTTTCCCAGGCGGTACAATGAAAGCCCCAATCCCCTGAGTGCTCGAAGATTTTGAGGAGATGCGGAAAGAACTCTCTGATACACGCCCACAGCTTTATCAAGCTCACCCAGGGCAAGATAGGCATCGCCAAGGTATACAAGAATTGACGAATGCGAATAAAAACGATCTCCCGTGCGTTTGAAAATTTCGGGGATAAGGTCATATTGTTCACGAGATATCAGTTCTCGGCAGATTTTCATCATGGACGGGGCATGTCCTTCTTCCACCGCTCGTTGAAAATCTTCCTGCAAATGCGATGGTATCTGGTGAAGAATGGGTGTTTCTCCTCCTTCAGGCGGTTTCTCCTCCTTAATAATTTCCACCTGAAATGTGAGGCCGCACTTCTGGCATCGAAACATATTTTTATTCCTGTGCAGCAGTGCTTCAGGAACATCATAAACAGCCCTGCACCTGGGGCACCCGAATCTCATGCTGACCACCACCTTTTAAATATTTGTTTCATTTCCTCTTCTATACGATTCACCTCTTTTCTGCTCAAACCTGCAGCGAGGGCAACCCTGCGTCGAAACTCTTGAGGCATAATGTCTTCAGGACCATGTGCATCAGAATTCACGCACAGAGGAGCTCCAACCTTCCTGGCGATACTGACAACAACGCCATTACCCAGACAGTGACCCTTGCGATAAGTAACTTCCAGAAGCACCGATTTCCCTGCAGCAGCTACTGCCACCTCTTCATCAATGAGCCCCGGATGAGCCAACACGTCCACACCAGCCTCTACAGCAGCGGCATTTGTGCCTTCCCATACAGGCTCAACAAGGGTTTCACCGTGAACAAGGACAACTCTGGCCCCGGCTTTTCGCAATTCCCGGGTGAGATGTTTGATGTCCTCCGGTCTTACATGTGTAATCTCTGCACCAGGCAGTACCGTCAATCCTTTCCTGGTGAGAGCCTCGCAGGCTTTGAGAACATTGCCCAGGACAAATTCAAAATTGGAATGGTCCACATGGTCAGTAATTACAAATCCCTCAACCCCCACGCTCATCATGCGGCGGGCCAACTCGGCAGGTATGAGTTCTCCGTCGCTGAAAACGGTATGAGTGTGAAAGTCGTATTTCATGTCATGGTCCTTGTGAAAAAACTTTTCATGAATTCAGTAATAGAAGATGGTCTGTGTATATTAACCAGGTGAATCTCATCTTCATCAAAAACTTCCCTGAGTTTTTGAACGCATTCTTCTATCAAATTTTCGTGTGCCTTGTTTTTCTTAAACGTCTCGTCCAGGAGGGTGTAAAACACAGGCCGGTATACTTTCCTGCGATAAAAATTTACCATTTCAATCACATCTTCGCAGACATTGAACCCTCTTGAAGGATGAAAGATCACAATGGCTCCGAGCGTATCCCCTGAGAGAAAATGCCATAAGGGTTTCATTGTGCTACCCGTCGGAAGAGTGAAAAACTCCACTTCAAAGCTCTCTGATGGAGCGTAACGGCCCACACTACCGAAAGCGTGGGGTTCAGACTCAAGCCCTTGAATTTCTATGGTGAAACGATCAAAGGTTTTCAATATATCTACAAATATTATCTTATCATCTCGCTCGTTAGGAATAAGAAGCACACGCGGTTTGCCCACAAATATAAAATCCTGCTTAATGCTTTCCATCCGTTCCATGTACTTGAGCATCACATCGGGAGGAATCAATTCATCACGCCGTTTACCTGTCTCGCGTATTGGTTTCATCAAGGAAAGTATTCCCCTATCAATGAGCGCTTTAATCGTCACAAGGACTTCGTAGTCAGGATACGTACAGTTTTCCATAATATCCTCTACGCGTGTGTAAAACTCCGCAAGCAATAACACCTCTTTTGTAATGGGCTTGAGCGTTTCGTCCAGCTCGTGGAGTGGTTTCACAAGCCTTACGTGGTCGTTCAGTGTGGGCAGGGCTGTTTTCCTCTTTTCATACTCATCCATTTGACGCATGGCTTCCATGAGAAGGTTATCAGGAGAGGTTTTTATGTGTACCGGAGAGATAGGACGACCGGGAATAAACTCGAAGCGCCCTTTCTTCCACTTCAAAAGCCTGAAGAGCGCTTTCTCTCCCTCGATTCTGCCCAGCATTGCATTAATAATGTAGCCTTTTTCCAGGTACACAAAGCCTTTTTCACCATTTTCAGCGTTTTCTACCAGTATGGTCCCGTCTCTTCTGTTTATTGTGAGAATTTGTAAAAGGTCGATAAGGCTCATCTGTTCAAGTTTGCCTTCTATCTCCTTTTCCCCGGCCACGGCTTCTTCGTCACGCTCTATCTTCTCTGAAATTTCTTCCACCTTTTGCCTTACACCCGCTACCACATTGCCATCTTTCTTCACCCACTTGTCATGTACGGACTTAATGGCTTCTATACGTGCCTTGTCCCTCACTATGAAAATAAAAGGTGTCTCTTCTGTTTTGGGATTGTTCCTCAAGATCTGTACAATTCGTTCAAAAGGAACAACAGATATATCCTCGTCCAGCACAATTACATCTGGAGCCTCTGTCACAGCCATTTCTATGGCCCTTCCCCCGCCTCTTGCAACCGAAATTACATGCCCGTCTTTGCGAAGAGAATCCCGCAAGCTGATAAGAATGCGCTGATCTTCACCTGCAACGAGAACCTTCACCTCACAACTCCTTTTCAAATACGTAAGAGTCTTCAAGTTTTACAACGAGGTTCTCCACCAGGTGAGAATCAGTGCTGTGGAACCCGGAAAAAGCCCCGTCTGGCCCAGCCTTCAAGAAGGTACAATATGTGCCAAGCTCACCCACATACACGAGGAAATACGTGCCTTTGAGGGATTCATCCGTAAGATATACCGGCACTACGGGAGAAATATCTTCATCGCGCGGACCGTCACCTGCGATAAGGTATACTTTTGTTGATGTATTCTTCAGGCGGTGGTGGTGCTGATAAAATGGCTCTTCATTGTCAATTATTTCCTCTCCCACGTATAGAACTCCCCGGGCACTGGGATTGCGTGCAATTTCATTAATAAGCATATACTTGAGAGATTGCAAAAACGCTCCGTCACCCTGAATAGCCACACTTATCTCGTCAATATTTTCAGTCCCGCGAATACTCAAAAATTGAAAAATCTCATCGAGACATACAAGAAAAGGTTTATCCTCCAGATGTAACTTGGCGTAAACACTCCCTCTCACGTGTTCGATACGTCGTTCCCCAACATCCATAAGAGACCCATAATCCAGACCATCTCGAGGATACGTGGCTTCAACCACAACAATCTTCAGGGGCAGCCATTCTTTACGAGGGCTGTGAGAAACCGAGGCAGCCCAAAAGGCTCGAAGCAGCCGTTTTTTTAACGTCAAAGCACCGTAATAATCTGTTTCTGAAAGCACCACCGCATATCTGTCATCTCTGATTTTGCTGATAACATCAGAGCTTCTCACAATGCTGTTGATAATGGTGAGCATGCGAGTAATGGATGCCTGGACGGCTTCTGAACGGTATTGGCGCTTGAGGTCTGGATAATTCTCCACACTGATAAAAAGTACGGAAACTACCCGGCGAAATCTGTGAGCCTTTTGTATCTCCTTGTCCAGATAATCCCTGAAAAAGCTCAGGTTGTATACACGCATCTCCGTGTCAATTAACTGGGAGCGCCTCAGGCGTTCAAGACGGCTGGTACTGTGAAGTGCAGCCGCGGCAATACGCAAAACTGCGTGCAATCCTCTCACCAGCAGAGGATCGTACCTTTCCCTATCTACAAAAACCTTTACTATTCCTATTACATCTCCTTGAAAATCCAAAAATGCCTGCAGGACGACTTCACCACGTGCAGCTTTAACATCTGTCTCCACGAGTTCATTCCGTGGAAATTCTGGAGCAGGAGCTGCATCAGAAGAATCTATAGCAGAAGGTTCTCCCCTCATTTCTACTTCACCGGTCGCGGAAGTCATAATATATTTTCCAGGTGCCTCAACTCCCTTCATCCAGCCAATACCACCTCTCGCATCCAGTCGAGAGGTAAGAATTTCCAGCAAGCGTTCCATAACCCTGTAGGGATCATCAAAAGAATACAAATCAATAATCTCGTCAAAATGGTCGAAAAGAACGGAATTCGTACGTGCAAGCTCCCGCAAACGTACCACATAGTTGGCCTCTTGAATTTTCTTCCGAAGTTCCACTGAAGAGAGGGGTTTCTTCAAAATATCAAAAAATGTGGATGCAACTTTTCCATCCAGAGATTTAAATACCTGGGGAGAGCATATTCCCAGAAGCACGTGATTTTCTCCGTCCACACTTCTAATGGAAGATGAGCCTCTTACACTTTCGTTATCAAGATTGCACATAACCACACTGAAATTATGAAGTGAAAACCCCGGGGGCAACCGAGGCTCCATGGAAACTTCTACACGAAAACCGTGACTTTCAAAAACACGGCTCAGTGCAGCCGACTGCTTTTTATCAAATCCCCATACAAGTGCCTTTCTCATGGTTTCTTTCTCCTTACCGCAACCACCACCAGTACCAGTGTAATACCTGTCACGTCTGCCAACCAGTCCCAGAAATCCGCCTCACGCCCGGGAGTACGCATCTGATGAATTTCATCAGACAGCGCAAATGCTGTTGTTCCCGTCCATGTGGCTGAAATCCTTAACGGGAGAGCACGAATCATCCCCAGGGCGTTCCACGAAAGGTAACTCAACACTGCATACTCTCCCATATGGATTATCTTGTCCGTGCCTCCTGGAAGAGAGGAAATACCCGGCACGTGAGAGAGGGATGAAAGATAAAATATAACCACACAATACATAATTGTTGCCGTTTGCCACAGGTAAAGACCAATTCTCTGCCTCAACGTCCTTGCTAATCCTCACATCTTATATTTACCAAAGTCTTCTGTATCCAACTGCCTGAGCAGTTCCTCCAGTTCGCTTCGTTCCTCGCTATCTCCTTCAGCGCTTACAGAGTCCATTGTTTTCTGCATCACGATCTCTTCCACGAAAATTGGGGCATCAGCTCTCAGCGCCAGTGCAATGGCATCTGATGGCCTGCTGTCAACAAGGATTTCCTCTTCCCCGTATCGCAAATATATGTTGGCATAATAGGTGTTATCTATGAGGTCCGTCACAACGACTCTTTCCACACGCACCCCAAGCTGGGCCAGACAATTATTCAACAAGTCATGAGTCATCGGGCGTGGCATTTCCACACCTTCGAGCTTGGCGGCAATTGCAGATGCCTCCATAAACCCGATCCATATAGGAAGGATTTTGTCACCTTCTTCCTCTTTGAGAATAACAATGGGAGAGTTGGTTTTGTTGTGGATTACTACACCAGCAACTTTTACCTTAATCATGATTTCTACCCTCCTGCGCGGTTTCAACAATTTCACCACGCAAAGAATTGGCATGGGCCTGAGTAATGTGAACCTTCACCTCACGTCCCATAACTTCAGAAGGACCGGGGAAATTGACCACGCGATTACACCGTGTTCTGCCTGTCAGTTCGTGCCTGTCTCTGCGAGACGTTCCCTCAACCAGTACATCAACAACACGATTTTCCAGGTCTCTGTTCTTTTTCAGAGTGATTTCCTTCTGGAGAGCCTGTACCTGCGCCAATCTTTCAAGGCGGACTTTCAGAGGCACCTGATTATGCAGTCTGGCCGCCGGGGTCCCTGGCCGCGGAGAATACGCAAATGAAAAAATAAAATCAAATTGCACTTCTTCGAGAAGACTGAGGGTGTCCTGAAAATCCTTTTCGGTTTCTCCAGGAAATCCTACTATGATATCAGTCGAAAGTGCCACTGTTACAGGGAGTTTTTTTACCATTTCCACCTTTCTCAGGTATTCATCCCGGGTATACCCTCTGTTCATGGCCTTCAGTATTCGAGTAGAACCAGCCTGTACAGGAAGGTGCAGATGCTCGCAAAGAACGTCGAGTGTTACAAACCGCCTTGCAAGCTGCTCTGTAAAATCTCGGGGGTGGGAAGTAATAAAACGCAGTCTTTGCAAACCCGGTGTTGCAGCCACCATATCCAACAGATGTGGAAAGTCAACTCCCCAGCCTTCTTTTAAACCGTAAGAATTCACGTTCTGACCGACAAGCGTAATCTCTTTCGTACCTCTTGATACCAGTTCTTTCACCTCTTCAAGTATATCTTCAGGAGGCCTGCTGACTTCTCGACCCCTCACATGGGGGACGATGCAATACGCGCAAAAATTATCACAACCTTCCATCACTGTTACATACTCTTTAAGTCCCGAAGATACCCGCAAACGTTTAGCACTAAACCGCTCACCCGGAGTGTAATCAGTAGAAACATCAACAGCCTTCTCGCCGGAGCTTGCTTTTTCGATAAGCTCAGGCAATCTGTGAAGAGAATGAGTTCCAAAAACCACATCCACATGGGGGAAACGCTCTGCTATGGTCCTTCCTGCTTCCTGAGCCATACATCCCCCTATACCAACCACAACATTTGCACACCGTTGTTTGAACATTTTCAACCGCCCCAGTTCACTGAGAACTTTCTGTTCAGCTTTTTCCCTCACAGCACAGGTGTTAATGATAATTACATCAGCTTCGTCGATGTTATCCGTCATTTCATACCCTTCTTGCTTGAGCACACCAAGAATTGCCGACGTATCTCTCACGTTCATCTGACATCCGTATGTCTTTACGTAAACCCGACCTTTCACCAACCTGGCCTCCTCGTTCAAGCTATGCCGAACGGAATTTCCTCCCTCTTTTTTCTTGAAGTAATTATTTTACCTCAATTCTCCCTTCTGGTGTAGGCAAGAACCCACATTACCTGAAACACCAGTAAAAGCAACAGGAGTGTTCCCGGTAAATCTCCCTCAGGCGAAAAGCGACACCCGAAGCCGCGCATGATGTTGTTCACAAACACGTAAGGTCCATATACGGCGGAAACTCCACGCAAGGATTCGATCGTTAGTGTTACCTCTACCCTACCCACTCCAGGACTGAAAACACTTTTTCCAGCATCAGATACAGTTGATTGGAAAAATTCACCTGCCATGCCTGAACCTTCCCACATTATTCGTACTCTGCCGGGTTTATCCATCATCCACTCAACTTCTACTTTCCCGTTACCCTGTGGTTTCATATTCAATAATATCAACCCCGGGGGTTCATCATCACATTCTCCGATATTGCCCCTGGAAGACAAAATGTCCAAAGGAAAATGCAATTTTCCGTATCCCCAGGAAGGATTGGGCACCTGTCCAGTGAACACGTCTGTAACAGCAGAGTTCCAGATCAGCTCCCTCACCTCCTGTGGAGAAAGTCCATTACATGGGTCCAGGAGTCTCGCGGCAACTCCTGTAACAAAAGGACTGGCCACGCTGGTACCCCACAAAACCATGTGCTCGCCGTCCTCTGTGATGTATCCACTGCTCACCATGGAGTCATCTGCATGTGAAGACACCACCACTTCCCCTGGAGCAACAACGTCAGGTTTCACAAAGCCTTCACCCCGCGCCGGACCCTTGCTGGAAAATGTCGAAAGGGAGCCTATTGTTTTCCCTATGGATCTGAGCTGTCCATTTTTATCGTACCAGGAATTTCTTGAGACAAAACTTCCAGTTGCTATTATCCGAGGGGATGTTGCAGGCACATTAATGGTGTAGAAAGTATCACCAGGGATCAACTTCACTGTTGACGTGGCCACGGTGATTGTGTCTGTCACAGTGGAGAAATATGCGCTACCCTCTGAAATCCACATATCCCAACGCACTTCTTGAGACTGAGGTTCCATTAGAATTACATATTCATACGCATCAAATTCAGGCCCCTGAATCTGAAAAAGCACGTGGTCTGCACCATTCATTGCACTGGGAGAATCCAAGGCATCAATAGTGACTGAAAGAGCAAAATCTCCCTTATCGGAAGTAAAAGAAGAAACCGCTATGGTTCCGCTTTTGACCCACGAAGAGATATCAATGAGCGAGCCATCTTTCATCAGTCCCACTGCATAACGGGAAACCAACGGTGGGTTTGCCCATAATTCTACTTCCACGCTGCCTCCTCCCGGGAAAAAAAACGAAACAGGCACAAGTCGACAGGCTCTGGGTCCTGTGCTACTGGTCCCACAGTGCACGAAGTGATTACCGTCATTTCCCGCCGCTGCAACAGCCAGGCCATCCTCACCCAGACACTCCGCAATGAGGTCTTCAAAAGGGGTTGTTCCATCATGAGGACCATACTGGCCACCCAGAGAAAGGTTTACCACAAAAGGCATGTTCAAACTTCTCGCCTTTTCAGCAATGTAGCACACAGCATCCACGACCGCCGTTTCGACGAACTTCACCTTCACAAACACGAACATTGCATCCGGACAGAGCCCGGTATATACAGAATTCAACGACGCAAGGATACCGGCCACGTGTGTCCCATGACTCGTCCCATCATCCTCAACAAAACACTCCCCCTGATTGATGTCACCGGTTGTACACTCATGCCCATAGCTATATCCTTCGGGAGGCGGACCGGTTAAGGAGGTCTGATCCCACACGTAAGCAAAGACATTTGTTCCGTCAGAATACACAAAATCCGGATTGTAAAGGTCTATACCCGTATCTACTATCCCTATGAGCACACCTGTACAGCCAGGGGGCATTTTGCCATGTGGTGGCTTTACACCCACGACTTCAGCCGCCACATCAAGAAGAGGTCGAAGTGGATGAACAGGATATACTCCCCAGCCCCTCAGGTCTCTTGCTGTTCTTATAACATCCCACCGGTGTCCCGCGCGTATTACAGTAGCCTGCCGCAAAGCATTTACTATCCGTCCCCGGGTATAACTGCTCTTGAATATAAAGTATTCCTTTTCTTGAGATGCATTCGCCCATAATGCACTACACATCACCGACGTCGTCAGCAAGAGGATGAAGGCTGCCCTTTTCACAGAGGATTTACGCGAGGTTTAATTAACGGTCCTGAAATACTAAAACGCCACCCTTTCTCCCCGAATTTTCTGAGGTTGAGAAAGGAAAGTTTCTCTCTTACAGCTTTTTCCAGCTCTCGACCGGGCTTGATAGTGAGCACACAATTGACGCGTGTCTGTTCCACAGGGATTTTCAAAAAGATTCTTCCTTTAAGCTCTCCCTTAAGGGATGGACCCTCGATCCGGCCGACTTTCACCTCCCCAACAGATTGCTTGAACTCCGCCTTTAAAACCCCTTCTCCCAAAGAAAGCGGTGGAAGTTCAAAAATATCCAGCAACTTTCCCCCGCTTACAGACATACCTTTTAACTTAAGTATTACCCTTCCATCGTAAGTGTTTCTCCGAGACGAAGACGAGTGCATCTCTATCTCCACATCAGCCTCACCTGCTATCTCCATACCGAGCCGTTCCTTTAACCCCAGCATCGTAATATTTAATTTTTTTGCATTCAAAATAAAGTTATAAGGTTCACGATACTTATATTCCAGTTGAAAAGTTCCTCCGAGGGTATGACCGTAGATACTAACTGCAGGAGAAAAAATGTGTTTACTCAACTTTACATCCCTGAGGGTGAAAACATCTCCCACGGCAACATTTTCAATAACAAGACCCAGTGGAAACGACACTTTTACACCCTCGGCATACACCAGCCCCTTGGTTTGCCTCTGTAGATACAGCGAAAAAATCCGACCAACCATATGGTGAGGAAACGTGGCATAAAAGAAAATGATAAACGCTATTATGAAAAGGCTTACATAACCCAGTACCCTGACAGGCTTTCTGTGTAATATACCCAGTACCTTCTCTCGCATCACTTATCCTTACTTAACATGAGGTGCCTCTACTTCAACCACAGCGTTGATCCCGTCTCCTTTAATATTCTTTTCTATGCTCACCCGTACAAGGCTCATGCGTACCTTTGAGTAATTTTCGATCCGGTTCAAGAAACGCATGAAGCGATCAAACGCCACACCCTTGAATTTCAATTTCACACTCTGTATAAGGTATGTTCCCCGATCAACCGGGCTTCCAGGCTCAATGGTTTCATATTGGATATTCTCTTTATTGACAAGTTCATTTACTATGGACATCAGGCTTTGTCCTGCCGGCAGGGCCTTTGCCACGTTCTGGCGCGGTCCTGAAGGAACCTTTTCTTTCAACTTCACCATCTCCTCATACCGTTTGAAATGCCTATCCACGCGGTCGCGCAGCTCCCGCAAGCTGCCAATCTGAACCGCAAATACCACCAGCGATATAAAAAGTGCTACTCCCAGTAACACATTCAGAACCAAGGACCACCGAGATCGCAGTTCTGCAATAATGTCTTTAAATGAAGGAGGAAACATTTTCACTTTACTTTACTCCTGATGCGAAAGCGATAGCCGGAACCGTCTCTCGTTCTCCGGGTAAGAATGACTTTTACGTCTTCAAACATTTCTTCCTCTTCGAGGCGTTTCCGAAACGCATCTACCAGTATCACTTCATCCGCACGACCGTCAATCTCAACCCTTCCTTCAATAAAAGAAACCTCTACAAGCTGAACTTTTGAAGCATCAGCGGAACGACTCACCGCGAGAAAAATATCCAAAAATGCATTGTTAGTACCATCAAAACCACGCTCGATATACTTCTTCGTCATTTCTTTCATCTGGAGATATGGATCAAGTATCTTCTTTACGTCGGGGAATGTATCCACAAAGAGGTTCAGTTCCTTCGCTTTTAAGATTTGAAGTGACTCTCTGTAACTCCTTTTGACAATGGCTAAACCAGTATCGAGAGCAATTAACGAAGCCAGGACAAAAGCAGCAAAGACCCTCAACTGGGCAACCGGCAGGCCCTTGCGAAAATGGGGGGCGAGTTCCCCTGTTCTGAAATTAACAGTTTGCGTGTACATGGCAACAGCCAGGGCCGGAAAGAAAGCAACGAATTCTTCTTCGCTGTAGGGCCATTGAATAGCAAAGTCTTTTGAATTTACCGTCTTCACATCAGTAGCCACGTTTTTAAATATGTTCTGAACTTCGAGTTTACAAGCTTGTGAACCACATAACACCAATGAATTGATAGCGCCCTCGCCTGGAAGAGCGTGTATTGTTCGACGGATTTCCCGATGAATCCACGAAGAATCACTTTCATCCTTAACCCCACGACGGATAATCCGTGGAATTACGATCCCATCGCGACAACACAAAATCACTGTGTAATATTTTTCTACATTTACCACGCATCCTTCTTTTCCTCTAATAACCTCCCGCAGCGGTAAAATGCCGTCTCTTACCACATCAGCGAAAAACTCCTTCTCGTCCAGCTCACCAACGAAACTCTCAACAAGCTCCCTTGGAGCAGCCATGACAATATATTTTTCATTTCCTGCCGGTTCAAAAGCGGTGAGCATCTCATTTGCTTTCAACGGTATTTCATTCTCCATCTCAAATGGCAACACCTGTGACAGCTTTCGCGGATTCTTCAGAGGAATTTCCAGCAACCTGAAATGAAGAAAAAATGGTGGCAGGGTAACTCTCACCTCGCCTTCCCGAAGCCACTGAGAACAATCAGAAACCAGCTTTTCCGCTTCATCTACAGCGTACCGTCCGCGGAAGAGAACACGATCACCTTCCCGGCTGTGCTGAACAACAACGCATATAAACTCTTCTCCTGTTGCATAAATTGCCGTTGTTACGGGTAAATTCATACTTCCACCCTGAAAACACCCATCTTTTTATATTTCTCGAAACGTTTATTCACTCTCTCTTCGAGAGGCACGGACTGTATTTGCGAAAGATGCCGGGCAATAGCGTCTTTCAACATGCGAACAGCACCTGGTGGGTCCCTGTGGGCACCACCTAAGGGTTCCTTAACCATATCGTCGACTATTCCAAGCTGCAAGAGCTCAGGTGCTGTAAGTTTCAACATTTCGGCAGCCTGAGGGGCTCGACTGCTGTTGCGAAACAGAATGGATGCACATCCTTCAGGGGATATAACGCTGAATATAGAATGTTCCATCATCAGGATTCTGTCTGCAGATGCAAGTGCAAGAGCACCCCCACTTCCTCCTTCTCCGATGATCACTGACAGCGTAGGTACAGGTAACGAAAGCATTCGTTCAATACATTCGGCAATAGCCGTAGCCTGCCCTCTTTCTTCTGCCTCCACTCCAGGATAAGCCCCGGGCGTATCCACCAGAGTTATGAAAGGTTTGTTGAAGCGCCTTGCAAGTTCCATAATACGCATTGCCTTTCTATATCCTTCTGGATGAGCCATACCGAAATTCCGTTTTTGACGTTCGCGGGCATTTCCACCTTTCTCCTGGGCTGCAAAGAAAACCGTCTCGTTTTCAAAGCGGGCCACGCCTGTAATAAGAGCAGGATCATCTCCTCCGCACCTGTCTCCATGAAGTTCGTAAACATCACTGAAAATACTGTAAACATAGTAAAGGGCATGCGGTCGGTCTGGATGACGTGCAAGCAACACCCTTTGCCAGGGAGTAAGTCGAGAAAATATATCCTCTATGGTCTTCTGAATCCGGGCCTCTAAGCGTTTAACCTCTTCCTCGTTTCCTTCGCTCAAAGCTTCAGAAAGGCGCTCGTCCAGTTCCTGAATGCTCTTTTCAAATTCAAGGTATTGCAATGTACCCCTCTTCCTGACTTCTAAGAATAATTTCTTTTAATGTACGTACAATGGGCTCCTTCGTTATACACATAATGCCCTGTTCTTTCTTAAACCATGTCTTTTGTCTTCGAGCATAGGCTCTGGTACTGCGTACAAAGTTTTCAAATGCATTCTCAACGTGCTCGACTCCCTTTATCACTGAAACGAACTCCCTGTACCCAATGGTTTTCAATCCAGGAGCTTTATCGCCATATTTTCTCACGAGTGCGTCCACCTCTTCCAGCAAACCCTTCTCCAACATACTCCTGCATCTTTCCTGGATTCTGATAGTGAGAGCATCGAAAGGTACGTCAAGGTAAACCTTTATCATACGATAACGAGGTTTCAGCTTTCGACGATGCTCTTCCCAGAATGCTGAAATCGGACGACCTGTAAGAATGTACACTTCCAGATATCGCAATAATCTGTGAGTGTCCTGTGGCGGGATTTTCCGGGCAGCAACCGGGTCTACCTCCTGAAGCTGCCTGTAAAGAACATTTCTACCTTCCTCTTCCAGACGCCTTTTTAAATACGTTCTCAATTCTTCATCTCCCTCCGGGGCCTCACACAAACCAAATTCAAGCGCTCTGATGTAAAGGCCGGTACCTCCAACCAGCACGGGAACACGACCACGAGCAACTATGTCATTGTAAACAGCATCAGCCATCTCAACAAACCGGCTGGCTGAGAAATGCTCTGCAGGAGAGACAACATCAACAACGTGGTGGGGCAGTCGCTGCATTAAACCTTTGGGCGGCTTGGCAGTACCAATATCCATCTCTTTGTAAACCTGACGCGAATCTGCTGATATGACCTCCACTGGTACATACTCTGCCAGTTTTTCTACCAGAGCGGTTTTACCTGAAGCAGTGGGGCCGCATATAACAACAAGGGACTTCAACGCCTCTTAAACCTCCTTTCCAGTTCACTTCTACTGATGGAAAACATAAGAGGTCGTCCATGGGGGCAATATTTCATAAGATTTTCGTCAAAAAACATCTTCAAAATTCGCAAAACATCATTTTCTCCCATCCTCACAAAACCCCTTACCACTGAATGACATGCTATGGTAGCACATATATGCGAGATCTCATTCCTTACCGCATCTACACCTCTGGTTTCATCGCTCGTCACAGCCCTGATGATGTCATTTATGCTCACGTCCTGAAGCACTTGGGGAACCTCTCTTACAGCCACAGCATGAGGCCCTGCATCCTCGACCACAAAACCCATACGTTCTAAAGTCATCTTCATTTCACTCAGTAAACTCTTCTCATCCGAAGACAAGGTGACTACTTCAGGCACAAGTTTTGGAACCCGAGGTGCCCCACCTTCCTCTACATTTTTCATAAGGGAAGCATATACCACCTGTTCTGCTGCTGCATGTACATCCAGGAAAACAATTTCATCCATCCGTTCAACCATGGCAAAACGCCCGAAGGCGATGCCGTGAAATTTCCACGTATCCGGTTCTTTACCAGTCAGATACATCGGCGAAGGCTCGTTGAGGCCGGGTGACCGAAACTCCTTTCTGGAAAAGGTGATCCTGTTGACGTCTTTTTTTTCTCCCGTGTCGGTTTCAGATATATCAGATGTAAAAGTCTCTGTGTTCGCAGGCGTGGCAACGGAAATCCTGTGAAGTTCCTGTACAGCAGTACGAACTGCCTCGTATACATCTGAAGGTCTCATAAAACGTACAGACTCCTTCCGCGGATGTACATTCACATCAACCTCTTCAGGATCAAGCTCAACGAAGAGAATTCCAGCTGGATAACGCGAGGGTTCTACAAGATTTCCGTACGCGCCCATAACGGCGCTGAAAATCACGTCGTCTTTTATCCACCTGTTGTTCACGTAAATATAAAGTTTGCGGGAGGTTCTGACACACCATTCAGCGGGGGTGAGCCATCCGTAAACGCGTATGCCGTGGGTTGTGGCATCAAAACCTTCCAGATGCACATCCAATCCCGTTGCCTGAATATATCTGTCCTGAGGACCGGACCGAGCATAAAGAAGAAAAACATCCCTCTTCTCTGAAAGGAGTTTCACGCGCATGTGCGTAAGTGGGACAGCAAGTCGTCTGAGCATCTCGGCAGCTGCGGCTGTCTCGCGTTGAGGCGATCGCATGAACTTGCGGCGGGCGGGGGTGTTGAAAAAAAGGTCGCTCACTTCTACCTGGGTTCCACGTCTCCAGGGATCCACGCGGAGCACTTTCACCTGACCTTCAACTGCTTCCAGCACTCTCCCCTCATCACTTCCCATCCACTTTGTCCTTATGCGCAGACGGGAAACGGCAGCAATAGCATGGAGTGCTTCACCGCGGAAACCATATGTTTCAAGTTGGAGCAGATCATCCAGTGACTGAACTTTGCTGGTTGTATATCTTTCAATTACAAGGGGCAAATCCTCTGGATGAATGCCTTCTCCGTCATCGGTAACTCGAATAAGGCGCATACCGCCACCTTCGATCTGAACCTCTACACTTTCAGCACCAGCATCAACAGCATTCTCGAAGAGCTCTTTCACCACTGATACGGGACTTTCCACAACTTCTCCCGCTGCAATGGCCTTCCGGATCTCTTCTTTTAAAGGAAAAACGTATTTCACGTTTTCACCCTGAACTTTTATGAACCAGATTCATTATTGAGTATACATATTGAGCATAAATTCTGCATCCCCGGATCAAATAAATTTTTTCTATTTTACACTTTTTGCACTGCTGGATAAAAAAACTCCCGGGAGAACTTCCGCTCTCCCGGGAGTCGCCTCAGCCTTAATTCAGGGACGAAGGTTAATTCACATCAGTACTCCATGTCCATTCCCGGTGCCCCTCCTGGAACCTTCTCTTCCTTCTTGGGTTTCTCAGCCACCAGCGCCTCGGTGGTGAGCAGAAGTCCTGCAATGGAAGCAGCATTCTCAAGAGCCACCCTCACAACCTTCGTGGGGTCAATCACGCCGTCTTTTATAAGATCACCGTACTCCAGTGTAGCTGCATTGAATCCAAAAGCAGGGCTGCTACCATCGCTTTTTACACGTTCTACAACCAGCGAACCCTCCATTCCGGCATTGGCGGCAATCTGTTTAAGAGGCTCTTCAAGGGCTTTTTTGACAATTTCCACACCGTATTTTTCCTCACCATCCACTTTGAGATCCTCGAGAACCTTAATCGCTCTCAGAAGTGCCACTCCACCTCCGGGTACAATACCCTCCTCCACAGCGGCTTTGGTAGCATTCATAGCATCCTCGACACGAGCCTTTTTCTCTTTCATTTCCGCTTCAGTCGCTGCTCCTACATGGATAATGGCCACGCCACCGGCGAGTTTTGCAAGACGTTCCTGAAGTTTCTCACGGTCGTAATCAGAGGTCGTCTCTTCGATCTGCTTGCGGATCTGGTTGATGCGTCCCTTGATGTCCTCCTTGCTCCCTTTACCACCCACAATGGTGGTATGCTCTTTATCAATGATCACCTTGTCCGCACGACCAAGCATGTCCAGACTCACATTCTCCAGCTTGAAACCCAATTCTTCGGCGATAAGCTTACCGCCTGTCAAAATCGCAATGTCCTCAAGCATGGCTTTACGCCTTTCACCAAAGCCGGGAGCCTTTACCGCCGCGCATTTGACCACGCCTCTGATTTTATTCACAACGAGTGTAGCAAGCGCTTCACCCTCTACATCCTCGGCAATCACCACTATGGGTTTGCCTTCACGTACTACCTGCTCCAGAATGGGCACAATATCTTTCATGTTGCTGATTTTCTTCTCGTGAATGAGAATGTAAGGCTCTTCAAGTACGCATTCCAGACGTTCAGGATCTGTAATGAAATAAGGAGACAGATAACCTCTGTCAAACTGCATACCCTCAACCACTTCCAATGTGGTTTCAAGTCCCTTGGCTTCTTCTACAGTAATAACGCCTTCTTTACCCACTTTATCCATAGCATCGGCGATAATCTTTCCGATCTCCTCGTCATTATTGGCAGAAATTGCTCCTACCTGTTGAATCTTCTCTTTCTCCTTGCACTCCTGAGAAATATTTTCTTTCAGAAACTTCACGACTTCCTGAACAGCTCTGTCTACACCGCGCTTAATAGCCATTGCATTGACACCTGCTGCAACCATTTTTAACCCTTCACGGAAAATAGCCTCTGCAAGGAGAGTCGCCGTGGTGGTACCGTCACCGGCCACATCTGAAGTCTTGCTGGCCACCTCTTTTACAAGCTGAGCACCAATATTTTCAAACTTGTCCTCCAGTTCGATCTCTTTAGCCACAGTCACACCATCCTTGGTAACCACGGGAGAACCGAACGTCTTTTCCAGCACAACATTCCTTCCACGAGGACCGAGTGTAACCTTAACAGCCTTGGCAAGGGTTTCAACACCCTTGAGCACCTTCTCTCGAGCATGTTCCGAAAAAGTTAACATCTTGGCCATAGTCTCACCTCCTCCATTTAACATTTTTTGAATTTGGGATTGAATGCATCATTTGCACCATATGTCTTCACTCTTCCACAATTCCCAGTACTTCATCCTCGGAAAGAATCAGGTGCTCCTCTCCATTGAGCTTAATCTCTGTACCGGCGTACTTGGCAAAAATCACCTTCTGGCCCTCTTTCACCTCAAGCGGTACAACCTTCCCATCATCAAGCAACCGACCCTTACCCACAGCCACCACAAGACCCAGCTGGGGCTTTTCCTTGGCGGTATCGGGGATCAGGATGCCTCCTTTGGTGCGCTCTTCTTCTTCAATACGTTTGACGAGGATTTTGTCTCTCAACGGTGTCACCTTCATGGGCCCACCTCCTGTGGAATATTATTCAATTCAACCTCATTTAGACCAAAAATTTTATAAACAGCATCAAATTGTTAGCACTTTTCTCTTTAGAGTGCTAATAAAAATATAACCACAGGAACGAGAGTGTCAACCCGTTCCTGTGGGTCCGAAACTTAATTCCCAGAAATTCAGCCGAAAATTGCCTGGTACACCCGTAGAATAAAAGGAGCAAAAACCAGTGACACTACTGACATGAGCTTGATAAGAATATTCATAGATGGACCAGCCGTATCCTTAAAGGGGTCACCGATCGTATCTCCCACAACAGCTGCCTTGTGAGGCTCGGAACCCTTGCCGCCGAGGTTACCTTCTTCTATCCACTTTTTCGCATTATCCCACGCGCCTCCCCCGTTGGCCATCATGAGCCCAATAAGTACCCCTGTAGCTGTCGCACCGGCTAACAGTCCTCCCAAGGCAGCCGGCCCAAGAATAAACCCTACAAGCAAGGGTACGACCACCGCTGTCACCCCCGGTACAACCATCCGTTTCAAGGCTGCATTGGTGCTGATGGCCACACAGCGCGCGGAATCGGGCTTTGCCTTACCTTCCATAAGACCGGAAATTTCGCGGAACTGGCGGCGTATCTCCTCCACCATCTCGAATGCTGCATCACCAACAGCATTGAGAGTAGAAGCGGAAATAAAGAAAGGCATAAGTGCTCCGATAAGGAGACCAATAACCACATTGGGGTTTGTAAGGTCTATTATCAGTTTTTCACCGGTCAATTTTCCGATGGTGCTGGAGTAAGCAGAAAAAAGAGCCAGCGCCGTGAGAGCGGCCGATCCGATAGCAAAGCCTTTTCCAATCGCTGCCGTCGTGTTGCCAAGTGCATCAAGGGTATCTGTTATTTTCCTGGTCTCAGGACCCAGTTCCGCCATCTCGGAGATTCCCCCGGCATTATCTGCAATGGGACCGTATGCATCCACAGACATGGTAATTCCCACTGTGCCAAGCATGCCCACCGCTGCCAGGGCGATTCCATAAAGTCCGGACGTGGTGAATGCAACCCAAATGCCTGCTCCAATAGCAAGAAGAGGAAACGCAGTGGATTCCATCCCCACCGCAAGTCCGGTGAGGATATTGGTGGCCACTCCTGTTTTAGATGCTTCTGCTATGCGTCGTATGGGTTTTCCAGAAGTGTAATATTCTGTTAAAAGTCCAATAACAACTCCGTCAATTACGCCAATAGCCACTGCCCAGAAAGGAGCTGTAAGAAATCTGAATCCTGCTGGCACAGTAGATGCCTGAGCCCCGAGTCCTCGAACGATCAAATACGAAAATATAAGGAAGAGTCCTACAGATACAAATGTGGAATACCTCAGTGCCACCTGGGGGGACAGCCTTTCAAAAATTCTTACCGAGAAAATTCCCACAACCGAAGCAACGAGCCCACCTACAATGAGAAAAAGCGGAAGGGAAGTCCAGATATGGGGGTCTGGCAAAGTGACACCGATAGCAATGGATGCCACCACAGACCCCACATAGGACTCGAACAGGTCAGCGCCCATGCCTGCCACATCACCCACGTTATCTCCTACGTTATCAGCGATAACTCCCGGATTGCGTGGATCATCCTCAGGAATACCAGCCTCAACCTTACCCACCAGGTCTGCTCCCACATCCGCTGCTTTGGTGTAAATGCCACCTCCTACCCTGGCAAAGAGAGCAATGGATGAAGCACCCATTGCGAAACCATTAATAATGGCAATTTTATGTAAATCTCGGGAAAGAACAGCGTATAGCAGGCCGAGGCCCAGAATTCCAAGAGAAGCCACAGAAAGTCCCATAACAGAGCCGCCCAAAAATGCGATACGAAGTGCTTTGCTCTGGCCTTCACTGGTGGCTGCCTGAGAGGTCCGCACATTAGCACGAGTGGCAGTTTTCATCCCGAAAAATCCTGCAAGCATGGAGCTGAGAGCACCGAATGCAAATGCAAGTGCTGTTTCAAGTCCGTACTCTCTCAGCCCGAACCATAAAAGCAAGAACACCACAACTTCAAACACAGCGATAACAGAATACTCGCGCCGTAAGAACACCATTGCTCCCTGGTGAATCATCTCTGCAATCTCCTGCATCTTTTCATTGCCTGCAGGTTGCTTTTTAACAAACAGAAAAATGCTCAACGCTACAAGAAGACCCACTGCACCCATAACAGGAACGATGACAACGTAGCTCATGACTCATCCTCCTTGATTTGGTGAAATCGATTCATGGCCGTTTGAGGGCCGTTATCTATTATTTCAAAAACAGCCTCCGCTGCCATATTCACTCCGCTCATAATTTTCTCCAACATTTCCCCCCTGAGAGGCTCCAGCACATACACGCTACCACTTATTCCCGGCGGCCTTCGACCTACACCCACACGCACACGTACAAACCTGTGCGTGTGGATGTGAGCTATCACAGATGCAACACCCTTGTGACCTCCGTGACCACCGGCTGTTTTTATCCGAATACGTCCGGCGGGTATATCCATATCATCGTGAACTACGATCAGGTCACTCACGCCAATTCTCTCTGCATCCATAACCCGTCTGATTGGACCTCCGCTCTCATTCATATATGAAAGAGGTTTAAAGAGTATTAAATGAGCATCTTTATGGGTCGTGCGCCAGCATGCTCCACCGTGCAAAAATTC
Organism: bacterium; assembly: GCA_024275095.1. Lineage (GTDB taxonomy): Bacteria > JAJRZV01 > JAJRZV01 > JAJRZV01 > JAJRZV01 > JAJRZV01. Next base: position 24,860 of record JAJRZV010000048.1, read on the forward strand.
AGGAGGGGTAGTTATCTTCTTTAATTCACAAATACGATCAATCACGAGGAACCCCGCATTATGGCGTGTCAAGCGATACTCTTCTCCTGGATTGCCCAATCCTGCAATGAGAAAAACATCTGCCACTCCAATTCTACGCCTGTTATTCTTCCTCTTCTTTCTCCTCTTCCTTTTCTTCCTTGCCCCGGGCGATTACCTCAGGTTCCACCGCTTCTTCCTCTTCAATCTCTTCTGCAACCTCTTCTTCTTTCTCTTCAGCCACAACAGCTACAACAGGCAACTCCTCGTCATCAATAGGCCGAACACCGGGAGGATATTCAATGTCACCGACATGAATCACATCACCAATGTCCAGCGAAGAAATGTCCACCTCGAGGTGTTCAGGAAGGTCCTTGGGCAGGCACCTAACCCAGATAGTTCTTTTCATCCAGTCCACAATTCCACCTTTTCTCAACCCCACAGGCTCACCTTTAATGTGCACTGAAATTTCCATATCCATTTCCTGGCCGCGCTGAAATTCGTAAAAATCAATGTGCACCAGCTCCAGAGAAAGCGGATCTATCTGTACATCCTTAAGGATTACCATGCGTCCATCAATATCAGAGGACTCAGGGGACACGAACTTTATCAAAACAGTCTCTCCCTTACGGACTTTCAGTTTGGATTTTATTTCACTCACCGGCACCCATATTTTCACCGGCTCTATTGCTGGACCATACACAATGCTCGGTACAAGACCATTCCGCCGGTTGGTTTTAAGAACAGACTTTGTCGTCTTTTCTCGAGGCTTGACCTCAATTTCCACTACCTGAGCCATGAATTATCACCTCCTCTAATTCTCACACAAACAGGGAACTTACGGATTCACCTTTGTGAATACGGCGTATGCTTTCACCAAGGAGCTCACTTACCGTAAGCACCTCTATTTTTTCACTTCGTGCAGCCTCATCCTTGAGAGGGATAGTGTCAGTGACAACAAGCTTCTCAAGTTGGGAACGTTCTATCTTCTCAACCGCATTTCCCGAAAGCACGGCATGCGTACAACATGCAAAAATTCTGGTAGCACCTCTTTCTTTCAAGGCATCCGCAGCTCTGACAAGGGTACCGCCTGTATCTACAATATCATCAACAATTACCGCCGTTTTACCTTCTACCTCTCCAATAACGTGCATTATCTGGGCCACGTTGGGTCGCGGGCGGCGTTTGTCAATAAGAGCAAGTCCACAATTAAGACGCTTCGCATACTGACGTGCTCTTTCTGTACCCCCAGCGTCAGGAGATACGATTACCATCTCCTCATCGTCTATATTCTTGATAAATTCCAGCAGTACAGGTAAAGCGTAAAGATTATCAACCGGAATATTGAAAAAGCCCTGAATCTGGCCTGCATGGAGGTCGACAGTTACTACCCTGTGAGCTCCTGCTGCAGTAATAAGGTCAGCCACAAGCTTGGCAGAGATAGGAGTTCGGGGTTGAACCTTCCGGTCCTGACGAGCGTATCCATAGTATGGGATAACCGCTGTAATCGTGGTTGCAGATGCTCGTTTCAGCGCATCGAGCATGAGCAAAAGTTCCATGAGATTATCATTACCGGGGCTACAGGTACTTTGAACCACGTACACATCTTCCCCGCGCACGCTTTCCTGAATTTCTACGAATATTTCCCCGTCACTAAACCTTGTAACTTCGCATTTTCCAACTTCTATCTCAAGATACCTGCAGATTTTCTCCGCAAGTAAAGGATTAGATGTCCCCGTGAACACCTTGATGCGCATGAGCCACCTTCGAAACGAAAAAGTCAGCGTGATTTTAAGTGAAGCTCACTCAAAGTGTCAACAATACTTTATATTTCCCGCCCGCCCTATCCCTGATTATCTCTCGGCGC
>JAJRZV010000049.1 GCA_024275095.1 bacterium
AAGAACCATGGAAAAGAGAATGAGGGAGCCTTCGGTTGCCGGATACTTTTATCCCGGTAGTAAAACCGAGCTGGAAAAAACCGTAAGGTCATATCTCGCTCGCGCGGGCAGTACCTATCAGGATGTTAAAGGAATTTTATCTCCCCATGCAGGATACATGTATTCAGGTCCTGTGGCAGGTAAGGTTATTGGTTCAGTCCACATTCCCGAGTTTGTCATCATCCTGGGCCCCAATCATACAGGACTCGGAGCATCAGTCGCCGTCTATCCACCGGGGATATGGCAGATGCCGGGTTTCGAAGTTCCAGTGGACGAAAACCTTTCTGCGCTCATCATGGACGGGTGGGAAAATGCCCGATGGGATGAACTCGCTCATCTCAAAGAACATTCACTGGAGGTCCAGGTACCGTTCCTGTACTACCGCAACCCGCGTGTAAAAATTGCTGCAGTGTGTCTTGGTTTTCACGATTTAAACGAAGCACGTGAGGGAGGACTTGCCCTTGCACGTGCAATTACCAGTTTCAACAAACCGTGTTTGATAGTTGCATCGAGCGACATGACCCATTATGAACCGGACGGTGTGGCCAGGAAAAAAGACAACATTGCCATCGAATGCATGACAGCGCTTGATGAAAAGGGACTCTACGAAAAAGTCAACGCGTACGACATCAGCATGTGCGGCGTCATGCCCGCTATTGTGACCCTGGTGGCTGCAAAAGAACTCGGCGCTCGGGAAGGCCTGCTGGTCGAGTACATGACTTCCGGAGACACCGGCGGCGGTCGAGCGCAGGTCGTTGGGTATGCAGGAATGGTGTTCCGGTGAAACGTACAGGTAAGGCTTCTGTCAAATACCGTAACCGCCGGTTAGAAGTGGACGCCCCTGTAAGGGTAAAAGATATTCTGCGCATACTCGACCTTTTGCCTGAGTATGTGGTGGTGTCCATCAACGGACAGATGGTGACTGAAAAAGACATTGTCCAACCAGGTGATGAAGTCATTGTGGTTTCGGCCATCTCCGGAGGAGCTGAGTGAAGTGTCGGCGCTGCGGTGCACGCGCGGTGGCTCACCTGCGCCACCATAACCTCGCCCTTTGCGAGGAGTGCTACAGTCCATGGCTCCAGAGACGGGTTCGGGAAACAATTAAAAGATTCCACCTTTTCGACAGGAAAGCAAAAATTCTGGTAGCGGTTTCAGGAGGCAAGGATTCGCTTGCACTCTGGATGATTCTCACAAAACTCGGATATGAAGCAGACGGGCTTTATATTGATCTCGGGATTGATACAGAGAAATACAGCCAGCGTTCGCTTCAATACTCCAGGGCCATGGCCGAACGCCTGGAACGCACGCTCCATGTAATTACACTGCAAGAAACTATCGGTAAAACCATTCCTGAGCTCCCTGCCGCCCGCGGGACGTGTTCTGTGTGTGGTCTGGTAAAACGACATTACATGAACACGTGGGCGATAGAACACGGGTATGATGTGACTGTAACAGGACACAATCTCGATGATGAAGCTGCAACTCTTTTGAGTAACGTTCTCAACTGGCAGCTGGGATACCTGGAAAGGCAAGCCCCCTGCCTCGATGAAAGAGAAGGATTTATCAGGAAGGCTAAGCCACTGGTTCTGTGCACGGAGAAAGAAATGCTCATTTACTGCATGTTAAACAACATAGAATACATCCAGGACGAATGCCCTTACTCAGTGAATGCAACTTCCATTTTTTACAAGGAGATTCTCAATCGTATAGAGCACGAAATCCCGGGAGCGAAACTGCGCTTTTACAGTGAATTCATCAAGGTAAAACACGGAATATTTAAAGGCTTCAGGAAGGAAAGGCTTACACCCTGTAAAATCTGCAAAACCCCTACCACGGGGGAAATTTGTGCCTTCTGCAAAATCTGTATTGCCCCGCCCAAACCACAACATTCGATAAGGGAGACCTCAAGGGCCAGTTCAGGGCCCGTCAGGGCTAAAATAGAAAAATCTGGCAGGAATTCGATCAGCTCAAAAAACATGGAAATAAAGACAGGTTCAAAGAAGGAAGTGTAAGGGAGAGAGGAGAGAGCATAAGTCCATCGGAGCAAAAACACTGGCAGTGCTTGCAGTACTTGAGGGAGGCTGTCAGTAAAAGGAGCGAAGATAAGATCTTCAGACAACGTAGATATTATAACCGGCAAAGACCCGACTCAAGGCATCAGGACTCAGAACCCTGGCAAAAGTTTATTCTCAAATAAATCTTTTCACGAGATCAGGAAATTGAGCTTTGACTCAGGTGTTACGGGATATAAAACATCCATCCAGGAGATGCACGCATGAGAAGAAGCTGTCTCGTATTGTATTCCTCTCTAAATTCACCTCAAACTCGTGAACCTCCCGCCACCGCCTCTTGCCCATGCTCGTCCTCCCGTATGCCAGATACAGGTTACTGAAACTCGCTATTTTCTCAAACATTTAAATTACCACGTCCATTTCTTGAATCTTGAGAGCTCTACGATCCTTCTCTTCTTACAAACAGTTCATTAAATTTGCAGGTCTCAACCTGGTCTACTCCCAGTCTGGTAATTATTCAACTCCTCCGCACATTTCCAAACGTGGTCATCCTGAACCGAGAGAAGCATTGTATTTTTCTGCTACGAGAGTGATTAAATTCAGCCCTCATTTTAAAAATTTCTACACCAGAGCATGTATACGCTACAGGTCTAAAAAATCAGCTCTTGTGGTTACATCTAAAAAAACTTGCCAGGGTAATATTTGCGCTTGTTAAGCATCGTTCATTCTTTGACGAATCTCGTCTTGAAGGAGTTTAAAATGTACTTTACGGGGCGAGGTGACCACCCGGGTCGGGTTCGAGGAGCCTTTAAAAAGGTTACCTCCCTCTTGAGAGTTGTGGCATCTCGCCCCTCATTTAACCCCTCTGAGCTCCCATGCTGCACCTTCGGGCTTCAAAGCCCCCAATTACCAGATTTGAGCCAGAGGGATTTTTTCCACTTGCCCCAACTAACATCCAT
>JAJRZV010000050.1 GCA_024275095.1 bacterium
GAGATGGTGATGCCTGGTGATAATGTGAACATGGAGGTTGAGTTGATGTATCCTGTGGCGATGGAGAGGGGAATGCGGTTTGCGATACGTGAGGGGGGGCGTACGGTTGGAGCTGGAGTAGTAACGGAGGTGCTGGAGTAAAAGACAATGACTGAAAACAGAGAAGATCAGAAAATCAGGATAAAGCTCAAGTCGTTCGATCACCGGCTCATTGACAAGTCGGTGAGAGAAATAGTTGATACGGTTCGGAGAACAGGAGCGAGGATAGTGGGTCCTGTCCCATTGCCCACCAAGATTTCACGGTGGACGGTTCTCAGGTCTCCTCACACTGATAAAAAATCTCGTGAGCAGTTTGAGATGCGCGTTCACAAGAGGCTGATTGAAATCCGTGACTGGTCTCAGGCGACCATTGACGCTCTGATGAGACTCGACCTGCCTGCCGGTGTCGAAGTTGATATTAAGGTATTGTGAGGTGTGTGAGTGAAGGTTAAAGGGCTTCTGGGTCTCAAACTGGGTACAACGCGGATATTTAACGATGAAGGTTTAAGTATTCCTGTTACAGTGGTGCAGGCTGGTCCCTGCACTGTTATTGCGATCCGGACCAAGGACAAAGATGGATATGACGCGGTGCTTCTTGGATTTCAGGAAGTAAAACTGAACAAGCTGACAAAACCAATGCGGGGTGTTTTTGAAAAACTTAATCTGGAAACCGGGTTCCGGTATCTCAAAGAGATGCCTGTTGAGCCGGGAGATTAAAATGAGTTGAAGCCCGGAATGGTGCTCAGCGCAGGTGACGTGTTTACTCCTGCTATGAGAGTGGACGTAAGAGGGAAATCCAAAGGGAGAGGGTTTCAGGGAGTTGTAAAACGTTGGGGTTTCGCAGGTGGACCTGATAGCCATGGTTCGAGTCTTTTTCACAGAAGACCGGGTTCCATCGGAACATCAACTTTTCCAGGTCGCGTTCTGAAAGGGAAAAAGATGGCAGGTCATATGGGTGATAAATGGGTTACGATCGTGAACCTTCAGGTTGTGGATGTCACCGATGACAACCTGGTCCTTATCAAGGGAGCTGTGCCCGGTCACAAAGGAGGCCTTTTGCTCATAAGGGAGAGCAAACGATGAAGTACCCGGTAATCAGTCTTGTTGGCAAGGATGTTTCAGAGGTGGAGTTGCCTGATGAAATTTTTGATGCTCCTGTAAGAAAGGATATTTTGTGGTTCGTGGTTCGTTGGCAACAGGCCAGGAAGAGGAGAGGTACTCACTGTACTAAGACACGGTCAGAGGTTAGGGGCGGCGGACGTAAACCATGGAGACAAAAGCATACAGGTCGCGCTCGACAGGGAAGCATCAGGGCTGCTCAATGGCGCGGTGGTTATACTGTGCATGGTCCCAGGCCTCGTTCATACGAATTCAAAGTAAACAAAAAGGTTCGTAAATTCGCTGTAAGAAGTGCGCTTTCGTATAAAGCAAAACATCAAATGTTGAAGCTGGTGGATGGTTTCCCCTCTCTTGATAAACCCAGCACAAAAAAAGGAAAAGAGATATTGAAGACTCTCGGACTTGAAGAAGAAAAGGCACTCATTGTGCTTTCGAATGGAGAGCAGGTTTTGAAGAAGTCATTTTCAAATCTTCCAAATGTGAAGGTTCTCAGAAAGGAAGGTATCAATGTGTACGATATTCTTAAATTTAAACAACTTATTCTGCCTGTCGATGTGGTTGATTACATAAAGGAGGTTTATGCTCCGTGAGGGAATACGACATCATCATCAGGCCGATTATTACTGAAAAGTCCACAATGCTGAAGGAGAAGTACAACCAGGTAGCATTTGAAGTGGCTATGAATGCCAACAAAAAAGAGATTAAAGAAGCTGTGGAAAAACTCTTTAATGTAAAGGTTGTGAAGGTTCGAACCATGATTATACGTGGTAAAAAAAGGCGCTTGGGGTTTTTTGAAGGTAAAAGACCCAACTGGAAAAAGGCCATTATTACCCTTGCCCCTGGTTCTAAAATTGAATTCTTCGAGGGTGGATGACGATGCCTGTAAAGAAATACAAACCCTATACTCCTTCACGGCGATATATTTCTACAGTGGATTTTTCTGTGCTTACCAGAAAGGAGCCGGAAAAAAGCCTGCTCCTGCCCAAAAAGCGTTCTTCGGGTCGTAACAATCAGGGTCGCATTACTATACGGTTTCGAGGAGGAGGCCACAAGCGACTTTACAGGATTATTGATTTCAGGCGGGGCAAATACGATGTGCCTGGAAAAGTAGAAGCAATTGAATACGATCCTAACCGTTCTGCATTTATTGCTCTTATTTTGTACGCGGATGGTGAGCGTAGGTACATTCTGTGTCCTGTAGGCTTAAACGTGGGCGATAGTGTTATCTCGAGTCGCTCGAGAGTTGACATTCGTCCAGGTAACGCTATGCCTCTCAAGTACATCCCCACGGGAACTTTCGTACACAATGTGGAATTGAAGATTGGTAAGGGCGGACAGCTTGCGCGGAGTGCCGGCGCTCAATGTCAGATAATGGCCAAGGAAAAAAGCTATGTGCTTTTGCGTGTACCTTCTGGTGAAATGCGTTATGTGCACGAGAACTGTATGGCTACTGTAGGTCAGGTTGGTAACCTCGATCACGAAAACATCGTTATCGGGAAAGCTGGCAGGTCTCGCTGGCTCGGTCGAAGACCTCATAACCGTGGTGTATCAATGAACCCCTGTGATCATCCTCACGGTGGTGGCGAAGGGCGTGCTGGTCAGGGTAATCCTCATCCTGTAACCCCATGGGGTGTACCTACAAAAGGCTACAAGACCCGCAAGAAGGGCAAGGCTTCGGATAAATTTATCGTGAAACGGAGGAAGTGAACTCATGGGAAGGTCTCTTAAAAAGGGTCCGTATATTGATCCCAAATTGCTTAAAAAAGTGATGAAAGCAAAAGAGACAGGTGACAAACGCATGATCAAGACCTGGTCCAGACGCTCCACTATTATCCCTGAAATGGTGGGATTGACTTTTGCTGTTCATAACGGGAAAAGATTCATCACTGTGTATGTGACAGAGCAGATGGTGGGTCACAAATTAGGAGAATTTGCTCCCACGCGGACCTTCAGGGGGCATGCCGGCGACAGGAAAGCCAAAAAGGAGAAGGGGAGATAAAAGATGGCAGAGGCCAGAGCCATAGCAAGATATATTCGTATATCTCCTTTTAAGGCAAGACTTGTGGCTGATTTGATTCGTGGAAAGTCTGTGAATGAGGCATTTACAATTCTGACATTCACGAGGAAACGTGCTTCGAAAATTATTGAGAAAGTTCTCAAGTCAGCAGTGGCCAATGCTTCTCAGGCGGGAGATATAGATCCTGATAATCTCTACATAAAGAAAATAACAGTAGATGAGGGTCCCACACTCAAACGGATTCGCCCCATGTCCCGGGGAAGAGCCGGGTTAATTCGGAAGAGAACAAGTCACATAACAATTGTGGTAGAGGAGAAATAGGAGGCAACATGGGCCAGAAGGTTCATCCCATAGGTTTTCGCCTGGGTATCACCAAAGACTGGAAATCCAAGTGGTTTTCGCACAAAGAGTATGCTGCACACCTGCACGAGGATATACGAATTCGCAAGCGTATAAAGGAGAAGTACGGAACAAATGCCGGTGTCAGTCATATCGTTATTGAAAGGCGGGCTTCCACGGTAAAAATTTATATCCATACAGCGAGACCGGGAATTCTTATCGGACCAAGAGGTTCTAATATCGAGGCCTTGAAGCAGGACCTGCAGAAACTGACAGGTAAGGAGATTATTCTCGAGATTGTTGAGATAAAGAAGCCCCAGCTGGATGCCCAGCTGGTGGCAGAAAACACGGCTCTTCAACTCGAACGACGCGTGTCTTACAGGCGAGCGATGAAGCGTGCGGTATCAGACTGTTTCAAGTTTGGTGGCGAGGGTATAAAAATTATGTGCAGCGGTCGTCTGGCAGGAGCGGAAATTGCACGCCGTGAGTGGTACATAGAGGGAAGGTTACCCCTCAATACTCTACGTGCAAATGTGGATTATGGATATGCAGTGGCGCGTACGAAATACGGTACTATAGGGGTAAAGGTCTGGATATATAAAGGTCAGATTCTGGAGAAAGGTAAACTCGTTCTCTGAGGAGGGTTTGAGCCGTGTTGATGCCTAAGAAGGTAAAATATCGCAAGCAGCAAAGAGGCCGTGTCAGAGGCAAGGCTCAGAAGGGCAATCGTGTCTCTTTCGGAGAATATGGACTTCAGGTCCTGGAGCCCGGTTGGATTACTGCACGCCAGATAGAGGCAGCCCGTGTGGCTATTGTCAGATACCTCCGTAAAGGAGCTAAAATATGGATTCGCGTATTTCCAGATAAACCCGTGACCAAGAAGCCGCTTGAGACGCGAATGGGGAAAGGAAAGGGCAATGTGGAATACTGGGTGGCTCCTGTGAAGGCCGGGCGGATTATATTTGAACTCGAAGGGGCTCGTAAAGAATTGGCGTATGAGGCATTGCGTCGTGCCGGGATGAAGATTGGTTTGAAAACTCGAGTGGTAGAAAGACTTGAGGAGGTATCAATACTGTGATGAAGGCTCGAGAACTGAGAGAAATGTCAGATGTAGAGCTTGAAGCAAAGCTGGAGGAATTGAAGAAGGAATTGTTTAAGTTGCGTATTGAAAGATCTATTGGACAGGTTGCGAATCCCATGAGGAGACGGGATATACGTCGGGATATCGCAAGGATTAAAACCATACTCAATGAAAGAAGAAGGGGGCAGCAATCCAAATGAGAACACGGAAGAAAGTTCTTGTTGGTACAGTTGTAAGTGACAAAATGGACAAAACCATTGTCGTGCGGGTGGAGCGCATAATGATGCATCCACGATACAAGAAGTACATCAAGCGTCACAAGAAATATTATGTTCATGATCCTCTCAATGAAGCCAGGGAAGATGATGTGGTCAAAATTATTGAATCGCGGCCTCTCAGTCGGTTGAAGAGGTGGAGACTGCTGGAAATTGTCAAACGCGGAGGCGTTAAGGTTGAAGTAGAAGATGTACCGGAAGAATTAAAGAAACTTGAAGGGGAAGTTAAAGAACCAGAATCTGAGGGACAGAAAGTGGACGAAGGAAGTGAGGCCGCTGAGGGAGCCGGACAGGATGAGAGTTCAGGTGAAGAAGAGGGGTGAGCAATCATGATTCAGCAGGAAACATACCTGAATGTGGCTGATAATTCTGGTGCGAAGAAAGTGTATTGCATTCGTGTGCTCGGAGGGTTCAAACGCAAATATGGTCGTATTGGTGACATAGTGGTTGTGAGTGTGAAAGAGGCTCTTCCCAGGACGAAGGTGAAAAAAGGTGATGTGCTCAAAGCTGTTATTGTGAGGACACGAAAGGAAACGCGACGCGACGATGGGACATATATCCGTTTTGATGACAATGCCGTGGTTTTGCTCAATAATCAGCTGGAACCTCTTGGAACACGAATTTTTGGACCTGTAGCACGGGAACTTCGAGCAAAGGGGTTTATGCGCATTATTTCGCTGGCTCCGGAGGTGTTATAAAAATGGCACTGCGCATTCGAAAGGGAGACCTCGTTCAGGTGATGACCGGAAAAGAGAAAGGGAGGCGCGGTAAGGTTCTTCGTGTTGATCCCGAAAAGAACAGGGTATATGTTGAAAAGGTCAACCTTGTAAAGAAACATCAGAGACCTACAGAACGGAATCCTCAGGGAGGTATTCTCGAAAAAGAAGCTCCCATTCACATTTCAAATGTAATGGTGGTGTGTCCCAAGTGTGATAAGCCTCGTCGCTTTGGAGTAAAGTTTCTTTCTGATGGTTCAAAGGTGAGATGTTGCAAAAAATGTGGGGAGGTCTTTGAAAGCTGATGGAAAGGAAACGCGTTCCAGAACTGAAACGCATGTACGAAGAAGAAGTAGTGCCCAAATTGATGAAGGAACTCAACTACTCCAATCCTCTGCAGGTGCCCAGGTTGTATAAGGTGGTACTCAATATGGGTGTGGGTAATGCAAAGGAGAATATGAAAACGCTGGAGTCGGCTGTATATGAGCTTTCCACCATCACTGGACAGAAGGCTGTTGTTACCCGTGCTCGCAAATCAATTGCAGGGTTTAAAATTCGGCAGGGTGACCCTGTAGGAGTAAGAGTTACACTGAGAAAAACGCTGATGTACGAATTCCTTTACAGGCTCATACATGTGGCACTTCCAAGGGTAAGGGACTTTAAAGGACTGTCCACAAAGGGGTTCGACGGGAGGGGTAATTATAACTTTGGAATACGGGAAGATATTATCTTTCCAGAGGTTGATTACAATAAGATAGATAGACCGAAAGGTTTGAACGTTACTGTTGTTACCACGGCTGAAACAGACGAAGAGGCGTACAGGCTTCTCAAGGCACTTGGATTTCCTTTTAGAGAGGTGTGAGAATGGCGAGAAAGGCCCTTATTGTTAAGGCACAGCGCGAGCCGAAATTTAAGGTGAGAAAATACAATCGTTGCCCCTTGTGCGGGCGTGTGAGGGGATACCTCAGGAAGTTTCAGATGTGCAGAATTTGTTTCAGAAACCTTGCATTAAGGGGTGAAATCCCCGGTGTGAGAAAGGCCAGCTGGTGAGGTGTAGACCATGATGACAGATCCTATCGCAGATATGCTCACCCGTATTAGAAACGCCTTGCAGGTTAGAAAGGAGTGCGTAGACATCCCCTCTTCAAAATTGAAGAGGCGGATAGTGGAAATTCTGAAGAATGAAGGATACATATCCAACTATGTACTTATAGATGATGGTAAACAGGGGGTTCTCAGGGTATATCTCAAGTACGACGAGAATAATGAACCGGTAATCAAGAAGCTCATTCGAGTGAGCAAACCCGGACGACGGGTGTATGTTTCCAGAGCCAAGTTGCCCCGTCCATTAAGTGGCGTTGGTATTGCTATTATTTCTACGTCTAAGGGAATAATGTCTGACATCGAGGCCCGTAAACTGGGCGTAGGCGGAGAAGTCATCTGCGAGGTCTGGTGATGTCGAAGATAGGAAAACGACCGGTAGAGCTGCCCCAAAAAGTAGTTTTTAAAGATGAAGGTGATGTGTATGTCATTGAAGGACCCAAAGGACGGTTGGAAGTTTTGAAACATGAAAAGGTGAAAGCTGAGCTTACCGATGGAAAGATTGTTGTGACGCGGCTGGACGAAACGAAATCAGCAAAAGCCATGCACGGAACAATGAGACAATTGATTGCGAACGCTGTTAAAGGAGTAAGCGAAGGTTTTGTCAAGACTCTCGAGGTGATGGGTATCGGATATCGTGTGGAACAAAAGGGCAATGATACGATTGTTCTTAGTGTGGGCTATTCCAAGCCGGTCGAGTTCAAGGCTCCTGAAGGGATAGAGTTTAAGGTTGAGGGTAGCAGGATAGAGGTTAGAGGCATTGATAAACAAAAAGTCGGTCAGGTGGCTTCTGATATAAGAGAAATCAGGCCGCCTGATCCGTACAAAGGAAAGGGGATCAGATATGTGGGCGAAATCCTGCGACTCAAGCCTGGTAAGCAGGCGAAGAAGTAATGGTACCAAGCAAGTCTTTGAGGTGAGTACATGATAGGTGAGAAAGAAAAAAAATTAGAGCGGCGTTTGAGACGGAAAAAAAGAGTACGCAAAAAAATTTACGGAACCCCTGACAGGCCGAGACTGTCAGTGTACAAATCACTTAAACATATCTATGCACAAATTATAGATGATACCCAGGGAAGGACGCTGGTATTTGTTTCTACTCTGACCCCGGGTCTTCAGCTTAATAGTGCAAAACCCTGGACGGTGGAAGCAGCACGTAAAGTTGGTCTGGAACTTGGCAAACGAGCGGTTGAGAAAGGCATCAAAAAGGTTACATTTGACAGGGGTGGATTTAAGTATCACGGGCGCATCAAAGCCGTGGCAGAAGGTGCCCGTGAGGCAGGACTTGAATTTTAACATGGAAGAGGGAGGTAAAGTTGATGCACAATACCATCAATCCTGATGAACTTGAGCTGAAAGAAAGAGTTATTTATGTCAACCGTGTTTCCAAAGTTGTTGCAGGTGGCAAACGCTTCAGTTTTAGTGCACTTGTGGTGGTAGGTGATGAAAACGGCCACGTGGGATACGGATTGGGAAAGGCCAAGGAAGTTCCTGAGGCTGTTAGAAAGGCTATTGAAAAAGCGAAGAAGAATCTCATACGCATTCCCATTATCAATGGAACCATACCTCATTACGTGGTGGGTAAATTCTGTTCTGGCAAGGTGCTCCTTAAACCAGCAGCACCCGGAACAGGTGTTATTGCAGGCAGTACTGTCCGTGCTGTACTTGAGCTCGCTGGTGTAAAGAATGTGTTGACCAAGAGTTTACGCTCTACAAATCCACATAATCTTGTAAAAGCCACGTTCAATGGCTTGAAACAGTTACGCACCCTGCGTGATGCAGCGCGAGTCCGCGGGAAGAAACCCGAAGACCTTTTACTTAACAGGTGATAGCCGTGTCCGGAAGTACGAAAAAGGTTAAAGTCACACTTGTACGGGGAAGAGCCGGGAAAAATAAAAAAGTACTGGCAACCCTCGACTGCCTCAAGCTCAGAAAGCCGGGGTCTTCTGCTGTATTTGAGCTTACACCACCCATTAAAGGAATGCTTGAGAAAGTTGCTCATATGGTAAAAGTGGAGGAAGTAGACAATGCTTGAGATTTTAAAGCCACCACCAGGTGCAAAAAAGAAACGTAAACGGGTTGGCAGGGGAGCCGGCTCAGGACATGGTAAAACGTCCGCGCGTGGCCAGAAAGGGCAGGGGTCGCGTGCAGGTAAAGGTGTGAAACCATGGTTTGAAGGTGGCCAAACTCCCCTGTTCAGGCGCATACCCAAGAGGGGTTTTAATAACAGGTTTCGAGTAGAGTACCAGGAAGTGAATATTCGCCGATTAAACGTATTTAGAGACGGTGATGTTGTGGATAAAAAAGCGTTACTGGATAAGGGACTAATTTCTTCACTAAAGCAGCCCGTAAAAATTCTTGGTCTGGGGCATCTCAAGCGTAAAATTACTATCAAGGTAGAGGCCTGTTCTTCTTCCGCTCTTGAGAAAATCAAAGAAGCGGGCGCGGCCTTTGAGCCCATTACCTGAATATTTTCTTAAAAGATGAACGGCGCACTCAATATCACTAAAATCCCGGAACTGAGACGCCGCCTTCTTATGACAGCATTTATGCTGGCCATCTACAGACTCGGTGTATTTATCCCTACTCCTGGTATAGATACCGCTGTTCTTGGAGAGTTCTTCCAGCGTGCAGAGGGTACACTTTTTGGTCTTATTAATATGTTTTCTGGCGGGGCTCTCAGGAATTTTTCAATTTTCGCTTTGGGAATTATGCCTTACATTTCGGCCACCATCATCATGCAACTTTTAACAGCGGTGTTTCCTGCACTTGAGGAGTTGCAGAAAGAAGGAGAGGTGGGAAGAAAGAAAATTACCCAGTACTCTCGATACCTTACCGTTGGTTTATGTATTTTCCAGGGATTTTTTATTGCTGTGGGACTTGAGCGCATGGAGGGTCCTGGAGGCCAGAGTGTTGTGTATCACCCTGGCTGGAATTTCCGGATTATGTCGGTCATTACTCTTACCACAGGCACTGCCTTCCTCATGTGGCTTGGAGAGCAGATTACCGAGAGGGGTATCGGTAATGGTATATCACTTTTGATTTTCGCAGGGATTGTGGCCCGAATGCCCTCGGCAACGGTAAATGTGTTCAGAATGATCCGTGCAGGGGAGCTGAGTCTGTTTACATTAATATTCCTGTTCCTTTTCATGGTATTGGTAGTTGCTGTGATTGTGTTTATGGAAAGAGCTCACCGACGCATTCCTGTACAATATGCAAAACGTGTTATTGGCAGAAAGGTTTACGGAGGCACCAGTACTCATCTGCCATTAAAGGTTAATCCCGCAGGAGTGATTCCGCCAATATTTGCTTCTTCGTTATTGATGTTTCCCATGACCATTGCCAATTTTGGGGATTTTAAATGGCTGGAGTGGTTTCGGGTATATTTTTATCCAGGAAAACCCGTGCATGACATTCTGTATGTTGTTCTCATCATATTTTTTACCTATTTTTACACAGCGGTAATATTTAACCCCGTGGATGTTGCAGATAATCTGAGGAAATACGGAGGCTTTATCCCGGGTATTCGTCCCGGCAAGAGTACTGCTGATTACATTGACAGAGTGCTTTCTCGGATTACTCTATGGGGTGCATTGTACCTTTCGGCTGTGTGTGTGCTTCCGTTCTTTCTCATTAACGCGTTTAATGTGCCTTTCTATTTCGGTGGTACGGCACTTCTCATTGTCGTGGGTGTGGCCATGGATACGATGCAGCAGATAGAAGCTCATCTCATCATGCGAAATTACGAGGGCGTGATAAAGAAAACACGTGTAAGAGGGAGGAGAGGACTATAATGGCCAAAAATGTAGTGCTTCTTGGACCTCCAGGTGCGGGAAAAGGTACGCAGGCAGAGAGAATTTCAAAGAAGTATGGACTTGTTCAGCTTTCCACCGGTGATATGCTTCGTGAGGCTGTCAAGAAAGGTACGCCTCTTGGTATGCAGGCAAAATCCTATATGGACAAAGGCGAACTTGTTCCCGACGATGTGGTAATCGGTATTGTTCGGGAAAAACTGAAAGAGCTTAAAAATGCCCCTGGAGTCCTGTTCGATGGCTTCCCGCGCACTGTTGAACAGGCTAAGGCTCTTGATTCCATGCTTGAGGAGGAGGAGCTTTCTCCTGTTATGGTCATTCAGATGGAAGTCGATGACTCAGAGATCATTGAGAGACTCACGGGAAGACGTGTTTGTGAGAAATGCGGTGCAAATTATCACGTGAAATTCAATCCTCCACAGAAAAACGGGACATGTGATGCCTGTGGAGGTCCCTTGGTTCAGAGAGCCGATGATAATGAAGAAACAGTTAGAAATCGTTTGAAAGTATATCATCAATCTACCAGTCCACTCGTTGGATATTATCGTGAAGCAGGGAAATTGAGAGTTGTTGGTGGAAGTGGTTCCATAGATGAGGTTTTTTCCAGGATCGACAGCATCCTTTCCTCTGTATGATTGTGTTGAAGACCGAAAAGGAGTTGAAGTACATGGCAATTGCCGGGCAGGTGGTGGCTGAAGTGTTGAGAGTGGTAAGTGAAAAGGTGAGTGATGGTGTTCCTGCGAGTACCTTTGATGAGCTTGCGGAAAAAGTAACTGCCAAGATGGGAGCTGTTCCAGCCTTTAAAGGATATAGAGGTTACCCTGCTTCAATATGTGTCTCTGTAAATGACGAGGTCGTTCATGGCATTCCTTCCAGGGAGAAAGTTGTTAAAGAGGGTGATATTGTCAGTTTTGATTTTGGTGCAATTTACCGGGGGTATTATGCCGATGCAGCGGTGACAGTGCCGGTAGGGAACATTACCGAAAGGGCCAGACGTTTGATCCAGGTGACCGAAGAGTCATTTTGGGAGGCATTCAAGTTTATGCGGGAAGGTTACTCTGTGGGAGATATCTCAAATGTTGTCCAGAAATATGTCGAAAGTCACGGGTTTTCAGTGGTTAGAACTTTCGTAGGACATGGAATAGGGAAAAGTTTGCATGAAGAGCCTCAGGTGCCTAACTTTGGTAAAAGGGGTACGGGGCCAAGGCTTCGCAGGGGTATGACTCTCGCTGTTGAACCAATGGTTAACGAGGGACACTGGCGTGTAAAAATTGAAAAGGATGGATGGACGGCGAGGACAGAGGACGGTTCACTTTCTGCGCATTACGAGCATACAGTTGTTATCACGGATGGTGAGCCGCTTATTTTGACTAAAAAGAAATGATAGGATATAATTGAAAGATTAAAGGAGGATTGGGTTAGATTGGCACGTAAGGATAATCTTGTTGTAGAGGGTACAGTTATTGAGCCGTTGCCGAATGCGATGTTCAGAGTGGAACTCGAGAATGGGCACAGAATTCTTGCTCATGTTTCAGGAAAAATGAGGATGTATTACATAAAAATTATGCCAGGTGACAAGGTGGTTGTAGAACTTTCCCCTTACGACCCCAATCGTGGTCGCATTATCTACAGGGGGAGTAAGAGTTCCTGAAAGAGGTGTTTTCATGAAGGTGAGACCTTCGGTAAAACGCATGTGTAGCAAGTGTCGTATTATTCGGAGGCATGGCAGGGTAAGGGTGATATGTCCCAATCCCAAACACAAACAGCGTCAGGGTTGAAGGGGGTAAAAATGGCCAGAGTGGCTGGAGTTGACATTCCTGATAACAAGAAAATCTGGGTGGCACTTACATATATTTATGGTATTGGAAAATACAGAGCGTTTAAAGTCCTGGAAATGGCTGGTGTCTCACCTGATCGCAGGACCAGAGAACTCAGCGGAGAGGAAATTGCAAAAATTAACAAGGTAATTACCGAGAACTACAAGGTAGAAGGTGACCTGAGAAAAGAAGTAACCATGAATATCAAGCGTCTTATTGATATAGGGTGTTACAGAGGGCTCCGGCATCGTCTCGGTCTTCCTGTAAGAGGGCAACGTACAAGAACCAATGCCCGCACCCGTAAGGGTCCCAGGCGGCGCATTGGAACCAAGAAAAAATAATAAACGTATTGAAGGAGGAGTGCTCCTATGGCTGCAAAACCCAGGCGTCGGCGAAAAGGTGGAAGAAAGAAAATAAAAAAAGTGGTGGAAGAAGCCAACGTTTACATACAGTCCACTTTTAACAATACCATCGTTACTGTAACGGATGCAGAAGGCAATACTCTCTGCTGGTCTTCAGGAGGAGTGATTGGATATAAAGGTTCGCGCAAGGGCACACCTTTTGCTGCGCAGATGGCGGCGGAAGATGCGGCACAAAAGGCAAAAGATTTTGGAGTAAAACGCATTAAGGTGTTTGTTAAAGGCCCGGGGTCGGGTAGAGAAACAGCCATCCGGGCACTTCAGGCATCGGGACTAAAAATTACATTTATAAAGGACATCACGCCCATTCCTCACAATGGTTGTCGTCCACCGAAAAGACGGAGAGTTTAAAGGAGGTTTTCATGGCTGTTGACCACAGTCCTGCCTGTAAAAAATGCAGAAGGGAAGGGATCAAGCTCTATCTTATAGGTACGCGCTGTTATACGGACAAGTGCGCGATGGAGCGGCGGCCTTACCCCCCGGGGCAGCATGGTCTGACGGGGCGCATCAGATTTTCGGACTATGGAGTGCGATTGAGAGAAAAGCAGAAGGTGAAACGAATTTACGGGGTGCTGGAGAGGCAGTTCAGACTCACATTTGAAAGGGCGCGCAGGCAACGGGGAAACATCGGGGAGAATTTCCTCATTCTTTTAGAAAGGAGGCTGGATAACGTGGTGTACAGGCTGGGTTTTGCACGGTCACGGCGTGAAGCTCGTCAAATTGTAAGTCATGGCCATGTGCTCGTTAACGGTAGAAAAGTCAACATTCCTTCCTATACGGTACGCGAGGGTGACGTGATTGAACTTGATGATAAATTGAAAAAGGTGGAGTGGCTGGAGGAGGCATTTGAACTCGCGGAACGCCGGGTGGTGTCGGAATGGCTGGAGGTGGATATAGAACGCCGCAGGGGGGTTGTCAAATCACTGCCTCGCAGGGACCACATCACCTATCCCATTAATGAAAGTTATATTGTCGAGCTTTATTCACGCTGATAACTTTTCTGGAGTTTAGAAATATAATTGAGGGTCAGGTAAAAAGGAGGTTAAAACATGAAGGATGTGAAAACCCTCGGGCTTGTAGTTCCAGAGATTATTAAAGTTGAAAAAAACAGTTATTCTCGAACCTATGGAAAATTTTATGCAGAGCCCCTTGAAAGGGGATTCGGTACCACTATCGGTAATGCTTTGCGTCGTATATTGCTCTCATACATAAAAGGTGCAGCGGTTACTGCGGTGAAAATTGAAGGTGCTGAACACGAGTTTACCTCTCTGCCCGGAGTATACGAGGATGTGACGGACATCATTCTCAACATCAAGCAAATTCGTATTGCTTACGACCGTGATGAAGAAAAAGAAATGAGGCTGGATATGTCGGGAGAGGGAGAGGTGCTTGCTGGTGATATTCAACATGATGATAGCATCAGAATTGTAAATCCAGACCTTCACATTGCCACACTTGAAAAAGATGGAAAACTTAACATTACCATGAAGGTAAAGACAGGCCGTGGGTTCATGCCCGCAGAAAGAAACAAAAGTGATGACCTTCCAGTGGGATACATTGCTATTGACTCGATTTTTTCTCCCGTAACCAAGGCTGTATTCCGTGTGGAAAACATGATGTATGCCGGGCGAGCTGACTATGACCGTTTGATACTGGAGATATGGACAGACGGAACCGTAACCCCTGAAAGTGCGCTCAGACAGGCGAAGGATATTCTTCTGCGGCATGTGGACGTGTTTGAAAATATTGAATCAATGGAAGAGGATGAAGGAGATCTCTACGAAAAGCAGCGTCGCGAGAAGGTGAGGCGCTTGATGAGCCACCTGCTCAAACCGGTGAGCGAACTGGAACTTTCTGTGCGCTCGGCCAATTGCTTGAAGTCGGCAGGAATCAAGCAGATTAAAGACCTGGTTGTCAAGTCTGAATACGATTTGCTTAAAACCCCTAATTTCGGCCGTAAATCCCTCAGCGAGATTAAGGATGTTCTTTCGACCATGGGTTTGAGGCTCGGAATGACCCAGGAAGAAGTGGATATTATTCTCAAAGAGGGTGAGCGGCTGGAAATAAAGGAGTAGTGCCATGCGTCATCGAAAGGGATACAAAAAACTGGGAAGACCCACCCAGCATCGAATGATGATGTTTCGGAATATGGTAACATCCCTTATTCTCCAGGAGCGCATTGTGACAACAGTTGCCAAGGCCAAGGAAGCGCGCAAATTTGCCGACAAAATGATTACCCTTGCTAAAGACGGCTCACTGGAGTCACGTCGCCGGGCCCATGCTTTTCTCATGCGTAAAGACGCGGTGCGTAAACTTTTTGATGAACTTGCTGAAAGATATAAGGAAAGAAACGGTGGCTACACCAGGGTTATTCGACTGGGATGGCGAAGAGGAGACGGGGCAGAACAGGCGATCCTTGAGCTGGTTGACAGGGTTGAAAAGCCCAAAAAGAAAGAGGAGAAGCCAGAAAAGAAAACTCCCAGGAAGACGAAGGTTAAAGCAAAAGCTAAGGAAAAGAAAGCAGAGGTAAAACCTGAAGAAGAGAAAAAACCTCGCGAGAGCGAGGAGAAGAAGCGGCGTCGCTGGAGATGGTTCTTTAAGAAGAAGGGCACGTAAGGATTTGACTAGACTTTTTGTACACTTTTGAAAAGTACCTCCGGGATCTGGTCTCATGTATGAAAGCCTCCCATGATGTCAAGAAATAATTCGTTCAAGGTTTTTCTTAAGGGACTGTTATCACCTCTATATTTTGTTTCGGTGAATCACTTTTTGGCTCGTATGCCATATTCACGGCAATACATGTATGCGTCCTTAGAAGGACAAGAGCATTTTATGCGGGGGAGCTTCCCAATCATTTATCGGGTTAAAAAACGAGTTTCTAAAGGCAAATAAAAGTGCATTTTTTACCCATCAAGACCTCGGGCATGCTCCGCCGGAGAAATTATATCTCATAAACCTTTCAATATCATAAGGAGATTTTTCCTTAAGCACGAAGAAGGAAGCTTTAACAAGTTCATGAGCGAGTGCGAGGGAGGCTTTTGCGTATTCTTTGGCTTTTTCATATTTTCATAAGAGTTTTTTGCATTGGCCCGGAAAAAAGCGAAACATTTTCTCTGAAAAAATATGAGAGACCTTCTTCTCATGTGTACATCTCCTGGATAGATGTTTTACATCCTGTCACACCTGAGTCAAAGCTTATTTTCCCTGTTCACTGTGAAGAGATTTAGTGAGATAAATCTCAGCCGGAGTTATGAGCCCAGATGATGAGCAGGGTTTTCGCCGATTAAACCCTGGAGAACCGTTCCCGGTGATACTGAATACCTCCTCGCTGCTTCTTCCACCGATAGCTTTCTTTTTAAAACACAAGCACGATCTCAAGTTTCTGCTCCAACGGTATTTCTGCTCTCCTGCCCGTGGCTCACTTCCTCCTTTGAAACTGTTTTTATTTTATCCCTGGCGGGCCATGAACCTGCTCCGAAAGTCTCACTTATCAAATGTTCCGGTTTAGGTGAGGCAATACATCCGGCAATGTGTGAGTGGCGTGGGTCGTTGAGCATCCGGGAATGAACGGAAACCATTGTAAGGCAGATGCCCAGTTGTAAGTAGTGACGGAGGATTTTTTGTACTTTTTCGAAAAACAGGAAGAAGTGACGCATTGCGTTGTCTCCTGAGGTTTTTATCTGGTAGTATAAAAACAACTTTTTGCGCGGGGGGTAACTTATGGTTGTGGTGAGTGCAGAAGAGGCAATAGAAGAAATACGCAAAGGTAATATGGTGATTCTTGTTGACGACGAGGACCGTGAAAATGAAGGTGACCTCTGCATTGCTGCAGAAAAGGTGACACCTGAGGTTATAAATTTTATGGCCAAGTATGGCCGAGGTCTTATCTGCTTGGCCCTTACGGAAGAACGTTGCCGGGAGCTGGACCTCAAGCCAATGGTTACGGATAACACTGCTCCATTTCAGACAGCCTTTACTGTATCGATAGATGCAAGGGAAGGCACCACCACCGGAATTTCCGCTTATGATCGCGCTCTCACCATTAAAAAAGCAGTGGATCCGAATGCCAGACCTTCGGATTTTGTACGGCCGGGTCACGTTTTTCCACTTATGGCCAGGAAAGGGGGTGTGCTGGTTCGGGCAGGTCAGACGGAAGGGTCTGTAGATCTCGCAAGGCTTGCTGGCCTCACTCCCGCTGCGGTGATATGCGAGATTATGAAAGATGACGGCACCATGGCTCGCATGCCGGATCTGGAGAAATTTGCAAAAGGGCACGGGCTGAAGATTGTTACTATTGAAGAGATTATTCGCTATCGTCTGAAAACGGAAAAATTTGTACGTCGCGTGGTGGTATCGCGACTTCCCACCTCAGATTACGGAGAATTCACCGTGATTGCGTATGAAAACGACATTGATACTTCCGTACACGTGGCCTTGGTGAAGGGAGAGGTTCGTGAAGATGAGCCGGTACTTGTACGCGTTCATTCTGAATGTCTTACCGGGGATGTTTTCGGCTCGTCGCGTTGTGATTGCGGCCCTCAACTGCGCAGGGCTATGGAACTTATCGCGGAGGAAGGTAAGGGTGTTCTTCTTTACCTTCGCCAGGAAGGCAGAGGCATCGGACTTGTAAACAAACTCAAGGCCTATAATCTCCAGGATGAGGGTCTGGATACAGTGGAGGCTAACGAAAGGCTCGGTTTTCCTCCTGACCTGCGGGATTACGGTATCGGTGCCCAGATTCTCGTGGATGTGGGAGTGAGAAAGATGAAGCTCATGACCAACAACCCGCGCAAGATCGTGGGACTGGAAGGATATGGGTTGACAGTGGTGGAGCGGGTTCCCTTGGAGGTATGTCCCACGGAAGAGAACATGAAGTATATAATTGCAAAGAAGGAGAAACTTGGTCATCTTATAGATATTGAAAGCCTGAAGAAAAAGGCTTCCAAAAAATGAGGAGGTTGCGGTGAAAGGAGTGAACATCATAGAAGGTGGTTTTGATGCACGCGGCCTGAAGTTTTGCATTATTTCCAGCCGCTTCAATCATTTTGTCACAGACAGGCTGGTGGAGGGCGCGCTCGATGCGATTGTAAGACACGGGGGGAGGATAGAAGATGTGGATGTTGTACTTGTTCCCGGCTCGCTGGAGTTGCCTCTTGCTGCAAAGAAAGCTGCCCTGAGCGGTCGCTACGATGCAGTGGTGGCACTGGGAGCAGTGATCCGTGGTGATACGCCCCATTTCGAATACGTGGCGTCCCAGGCAGCAAAAGGGATAGCGCAGACGGCCCTGGATACAGGGGTTCCCGTGATATTTGGTGTTATCACGGCTGACGATGTCCAGCAGGCCATTGAGCGTGCAGGCACCAAGGCAGGCAACAAGGGATTCACGGCTGCAATGAATGCCATCGAAATGGCCAACGTAATGAAAAAGCTGAATACACGTAGAACAAAGAAAGGGAATTAATTGTTCGTTTATGGCGGCGGCATAAACTGGTCGTCAGCAGGATACAGATTGATTCGCAGTGCATACCTTAGAGCTTCATAGCCATCACTCGTGACGATATAGAACCGCCAGGTGAAGCTGTCTTCGGGAGACGTTTCGTCGCGTATGCGCACCTGTTGCTGGGCAGGATACACGCAGGCAGCAAGGTGCACGGTTGAATGGTCCATTATCAGGTACGTGTTCTCACCAAGGGCGATTAATCCGTTCACAAGGGGTATGCATATATGGTCAAAGTCGAAGTTTCCCAGTGGAAACTGTACGAGATTTTCTTCGAGAAGGGCGGGTGAATATTCTACATAGCTTAGTGAAAAAGGGAAGGTTACGGACACTTCCCGATCGGTACCCTTGTTAACATTTAGTGTTACTGAATAAATATCCTGCTGCGTGGTACATCTTGAAACAGCCAGGGCATAATCGCGACTCGTTGTGACCAGTGAATATACCGGGAAAGAGGACGCAATTTCGAATTCACTTTCTTCCAGGCAGTATTTCGGCAGGTCGGGTCTGATGTCCTGGTATGTACTTTCTGAAAACATCGTCGATATTTTTTGTGCCAGTAATTTTGCTGTTTTTTCAGCTTCTGCAGAGTGATAAAGGCTGTAGTTGACTTCCGTATAGGCAGGATTCCAGCCGGTTGAGTCACTGACTTCGGCCTTGAGCTGGTGCCGCCAGGCATCCCGGAGCATGTTTTTCCATTCCTCTGATACTGCTGCGCCGCTTGCCTCTGCATATTCCAGTGCCTGTTCGGCCTTCATCAGAGCGCGCCGACTTTTCCAGTTCGCCACGCGGACAACATTGTCCATTTCGGTTCCGCCGAAAAGTCCTATGCCACCCATCCAGAGAAAAAGATTGTCTGAATACACCGGTCGCCAGTCTCCGTCAAAGACCAGAGGGAAAGGTCGTGGTTCAACACCAGCATCCAGAACGGTGTTCACATATTCTGAAATAGTTGCGATGGTATACCCTTCAGCTTCATAGGCCGATAGGCGTTCCTCGAATTCTTTAAAGTTTTCTTCGCGTGCTTTGAAACCGATAATAAAGTAGGGTGGGATGTCCCCTGTAGCCAGCAGTTCCCCGTCGTCGTAGTAGGCCCATCTCACTGAATAAGTCGTACCGTTAATTTCAAAGTCCAGGTTTTCAGGAGCTATGATGACGTATACGTTTCCTCGCTGGTAGAGAGGGTGGATGAAGGTTGTATCAGAAGAATAGTGGTACCTGAAAAGTCCGCGTGGAAAAGCAGCGATCCGGTATCCTTTTTCAGCCATGAAGTCCAGAGTGCCCAGCCCGAATTGGCCTTCCTGGGTGAAAACCACATCGCTGAAGGGCAAACACAACTCGCGTGAAAGGTCCATATTGAGCTTCCATGACCATTCCATGTCTTCCCTTGGGAATGCCAGGTAGAGCTGATCGCTGTAGTGAAAGCTCATGAGCTCCACCTGGCCTCTTTCAACAAGAGTTTCCAGCTTTTTCAACACCTCGGGGTGACGCTCGGCCATTACTTCCAGCATGTAACCCTGAAGTTCAATGTTGGCTTTCCACCGTGGATGTTTCAGGTAAAAGTCAAGCACCGGCTCAAAACTCTCGCGCACGATGAGGTCTTCCATGATTTCATTGGACACGGTATCACCGCCTTCACCGGTAAGTCCTCCTGCAATGTACTGGATGTTGAAGTGAAATAGAGAAAGTACGAAATGTGTACTGTCCGTTTTTTCAGTGTTGGCTCGAATGCCCCATGTTGCACACTCTTTGTTCGAACATCCCTGCACAGTAGAAAGGATGACAATGAGAAAATATGCCACTGGTATTGATAAGTTCGTTTTTTTCATGTTTAAGCATTTTAACAAGAAAGGATGTTTCCATGAAGAAGTGATGGTGTATAGCTCAGGGTCTTTAAAGTCCGTACTCCCTGAGAAATGACTGAATGATGAGAACGGCGGATGCGCTGTGCACGACCCGTTTTCGACGCGTGCGCCTGGTGTGGCTGAGTAAAAGAGATGCATCCTTGGAAGTTAAAGATTCGTCAAAAGGAAATACTTTTATCTCTTTTCCAAGACGTCCCTGCAGGCGCTTTATAAATCGTAAATGTAGTGTTTCCTGCGAGGTATCATTAAATTCCCTGTTGTAGGGTACACCCACTACTACTGTGCAGGTGCGCTTTACCTTAGCAAGAGAAGCAATTTTTGTTAAAGCCTCTTTCCTGCTGTGCACGTCTATCGGGTTGAGAGGATACGGAGGAAGCTCCGGTTTTTCCTGAAGGGCGATGCCGATGTGTCGTTCACCGAGATCCACAGCCATCACGGGAAAACGGAAAAAGTATCCCCAGTGAAAGGGAGGATAATCAGTGTGTGAGTGAATAATGCGTTCGCCTGCAGTGATGATATTGGTACTCAGGTAATGTGCTGTGAAGAATGCAGGAAGAGACGGCAGTCTCAGACGGGGGGTGAGACGGAGTTCTTCAACAAGTTTTAGAAGATGCTCTTCATCCTTTTGTGCTACGGCTCCTCCGTCACTGATTCCGGCTGAAGCAAGCAGCTCTTTGTACAGCTCTTCTGATATAACCCGCCTCCACGACGAAAACGGCATTGAAAGTGTTACCTCAGCAGATGTAAAGGCTTTGAGAAGAGAGATTATGTGTCCGGTAGAAGGAATGTTCGAGGGAGGTGGTTCAAATACGAACTCCTGCACGGATTCCAGCAAGCTCCTCGCATGTTTCACAAGCTGTTGAAGGTGGGAGACTTTTATGGAGGAAAGAATTTTTATGCTGAGTGAGATAGGTACCGGATTGAGGATGCTTGCTGCAGAAAGGATTTTTTTGCAAGTTTCCATATCAGTGAGGGGTATGCCAAGTGATACGGAAGATATGTACTGCTTGATTGCACCAGGGATTTTGAAGCATTCAGTGTGTATTTGCAGAACAGGAAGCAGTCCATTTTTCAGAATGCCTTGTGCTTGCTCGAGAAGCGTATGCCCGGGAGTCGTGGAGCTTGTTTTCGGAAGTTTTTTGTTTGTAGCCCCCGGGATTACAGGGGCTGTGTGTAATTGATACGTGAAAAAACGTTTCGATGACATCTCAATCGCCATTTTAACGTAGATTTAAGGGTTATTATACAGACTCTTCTCTGGCGAGGTCGTAAACCTTTCGAAAAAAATAAGGTTTGAAAATTACCGACTTTTCGTACAGAACTTAAATAATTCCTTCTTCTTCCAGTGCCTCACGTACCTTTTTTTTGGTGTCTGCGAGACGCTCTTCCATATAACGGGTTACCGTGTCCATGATGGTTGGATACATGAGTAATATTTCCTTAAACCGCTCTTTTTCGATTTTCATAAGTTCGGATTTTTTCAATGCTGTAACTGTCGCTGTGGTTTTGTCATCGGTAAGAAGAGCTATTTCGCCGAAGAAATCTCCTTCTCTGAGTTCAGCCAGCCTTACTCGTTTGCCTCCACCGATGCCTCTCGATACAACAAATGCTCCGCTCCGGATCACGTAAAAAGCTTCTCCTGGAGTTCCCTCAATGATTACATGGTCTCCTTTTTCTACCTTCACCAGTACGAATCGCTTGGCAATTTCCTGAAGGTCGTCTTCGTTCAGATCGCGGAACAGGGGGATGTTTGAAAGTGTCGGTAGAAATACATGGTGGAAATAGAGATTTTCAACGTATTTTTGAACCTGCGGATATTTGCGGGATATTTCTTTAAGGTGTTTTTCACTGACTTCCAGGACTTCGCAATCGCTTTCCGCCATCACAGAAGCGGGCAGGGGTGTTTTGGCAAAGAAGGAGTACTGGCCTATAAAGGACCCTGGTCCCAGCGTTTTGAGCACGCGCACCTCACCATTTTCGCTTTTTTCCACCCGCGCCTCTCCAGAGGTCAGGAGATAAATCGCCTTTGCCCTTTCTCCCTGTTCAAGTATCACATCCCCTGCGGGAAAAACATGCCTGTTGAGATGGCGAAGAACATCAATAAATTCTTCGTTAGAAAGTGAAGAGAAGAACAGGATTTTGGGTATCTTGAGAGGTTTCTTTTTCGGTGTTTTTTCTTCTGCTGGCTCTTTTGCTTCCTCTGCACCTTCCGCCGTAATTTCTTCTACGGCTGGTTCTGGCGGGCTTCCGGTGAGCATTTTTATGAGGTCTTCAACGCGGGGATCATCCGGCTTGAGGTCATAAAGAATCTTGCTGAGTGAAAGTGCCTGGGGAACGAAACCCTTGTTGTAATACGCAAAGGCAACATCCAGATATTTTTCAAAGGCCTCTTCCACTTTTTTCAAGCGGTGGAGGCATTAGGCCACCTTCATCTGAATTTTGAGGTCCTCTTTTTTGAGCTTTTCGGCCTGGCGGAAAAGTTCGAGTGCTTTTTCATATTTCCCCTTCATGAAATGTTTATAAGCATCGTCAATAATTTTTCCTGCAGACTTTGCCATTTTTTTCATCCTCCTTGATAATGTTTAAATTTTATTGGACCTGTCCTCCCACTCAACGAGAACCATTTTACTACAAACTTTGTGTAAGAACACTGTATAATCATGCCTGTGAAAAATTACGTTGATCATATTGCCTGGGCTCTCCGTGGTAAAGATAAGCACTCGTTAGGTGCGTTTGTAAACGAACATACAAAGTGGACGAGGGATGAAAAGCGACGTCTTGAAATTGGTTTTTTTCGCGCAGGTGGGAACGGAGCGGTGGAGTTTCTGGTACCCCAGGAAGGGGAGGGTACTGTGTCACGTTTTCTTGAGAAAAGGGGACCCGGATTTCACCATGTGTGCATAGCAGTTCCTGATGTGTATGAAGCATTCCACACCCTCAGTTCTGCAGGAGTAGAAGTCATCGGAGAACCTGAGCTCGGTGCTGAGGGACGACCGGTATTTTTTGTACACCCACGGGAGACAGGTGGAATTCTTCTGGAGTTCATTCAGGCGGAAGAAGATTAGTAATATAGTTTATTTAGTCTCATGGAGGTGAGCAATGGCTTTGCTGGAAGGTAAAGTGGCTGTAGTTACCGGTGCCGGACGCGGCATCGGCCAGGCAACCGCTGTAACATTTGCCCGCGAGGGGGCACTCGTGCTTGCTTCAGATATTGATGAGGAGCCGCTCCAGGAGACAAAGAAACTGATCGAGGAGGCCGGTGGGAAAGTTTTGTGTGTAAGGGCAGATGTGAGGTCTCGCGAAGATTGTGAAAATATGATGAAAAAGGCTGCAGAGGAACTGGGAAGCGGTGCCATTGACATTCTTGCCAATATCGCTGGTATTACGCGCGATAGAGTCATTCATAAAATGTCAGATGAAGACTGGGATTTTGTGATAGATGTGAACCTGCGGGGTACGTTTAACTGCATACGGGCAGTAGCACCGTATATGCGTGACGTGGCCAAAAAGGAAGTTGCAGAGGGCAAGGAATATCATCGTAAAATTATCAACACTGCGTCAACAGCTGCACTCAGGGGTAATCCTGGACAAATTAACTATACTGCCGCAAAGGGGGGCATCATTGGTATCACCCGTACAGTTGCCCGTGAGTGGGGGCCGTTTTATATTAATTGTAATTGTGTGGCTCCTGGTCTTACCGCCACACGGCTTACACAGCCCAAGAAAAAAGGTGATGAGTACGGGATACCCGAAGAGTTGTTAAAGCGAACGATAGAGTCAATTCCTTTCAAGCGTGCTGGTACTCCTCAGGAACTTGCGAATGTATACCTTTTTCTCGCTTCTGACCTTTCCAATTACGTGACCGGGCAGGTTATAAATGTATCAGGAGGACTTGTAATTTGAGAAAGGACTCTGTAAGTAAGCCTGAGTTTGGCCCGTTCTTTTACAAGGTGTGTGCGGAAAAGTCGCGGGAAATTGCGCTTGCGATGAGGTGTTTTAATCCTGTTTTTACCAGTATCACCTACACAAAAAAAGGAAAATGCTCGAATCCCATTCATCCGTGTATGGTTCACGTGTTTGTGAGAGATGCACTGGAAAGTGCGCTTTCCTGGGAAGGCTTGCCCGTACTGCGTACGACCCTGAGAAATGCAGGGCAGGACATCCGTTTTTTCAGAGTTCTGAAAGACCAGGACGTGGTAGCAACCACAGCACGCATTGAGTCGGTAAGGCGCTTGCCCGGACGCGTTATTGTTCGCATTCTGACTCAAACAACGCTTCATCCCAACGGAGAACAAGTAGCTGAGGGAATGTGGGAATATGAAAGCAAACAGTAGAGAGGGTTAAAAGTGGCAGCTCGTACCTGTCTTGATCTCATGCGCGGTCAGGAGTTTCAGGTTGAGGTAGAGGTGGACCGGTATCGTGGCCTGTATTTTGCCAGCGCGGTGGGAGAATATCATCCTCTCTATATGGATGAAGGTCTTGCCAGAGCCCTGGATATGCCTTCATCACCACTTCCCCTCTCGTACCTCACGTCTGTTCTCATGACCTATCTTATTGAATGGGCTGGTGACCCTACATGTATCGTTGAACTTCACGTTAAAACAAAATCCCTCGTGTTTCCCGGTGATGTCATCAGAATTAAAGGCCGCGTTGTATGGAAGAGTAAAAAGAAAGTAAAGGTTCTTTTTCAGGTTACCAATCAGGAGGGCAAGGATATTACGTCCTCTTGCTGGGCAATGCTGGAGTTTAACGATAGGGGCTGAGGATTACCACTTTTGTTTTCGCGAGTTTGCGGAACGTTTCTGCATCCTCTGCGGTGCCTATAATGTCTCCCCAGTGCATGGGAATGGCGACGGCGGGTTTAATGGTGTTTGCAGCTTCTGCTGCCTCCCGGGCATCCATGGTGTATGTACCCCCTACAGGCAGGAGCGCAATGTCGACCTTGATGTTTTTCATTTCCGGGATAAAGTCAGTATCGCCGGCGTGATAAATTTTTACCCCATTCACCGTGATGATGAACCCCACATATTTACTGGAGCGAGGATGAAAGAACTTGGCTATGTTGTAGGCAGGGACTGTTTCAATGGTGATGCCTTTCTTCTCGTATTTCTGGCCCGGGATTACATGCGTCACATCACCGCTGAGTTTGGAAGCACATTTGCCCCCGGCGAGTATGGAGGTGTTTTTTGTCTGGATTTTCCTGACGTCTTCAGGTGAGCAGTGGTCATAATGGTCGTGAGTGATCAGGATGATGTCTGCAGGTGGAAGGCCTGTTTTTAATTTCCAGGGATCAATGTAAATGACTTTTCCGTAATTGATGAGAAAGGAAGCGTGTCCGAGCCATGTAATTTTTTGAAGGACCTGGTCCACCATTTTGCCACCCCCCTTTGAAGAAGCTGCGATAATCAACGCAGCCAGAAGGGTTTTCATGCTTTCACCCCCCTGCCATCATGTTTGCAAATTCGTCGAAAATGTCCGTAGAGTCGTGAGGACCCGGTGCTGCTTCTGGATGATATTGAACAGAATATGTATTGAGATCCTTTACCTGGATACCTTCTACCGTCAAGTCATTGAGATTAATGTGGGTAATCTGGGCACCAATTCGCCGTGCATCTTCAGGGGATACAGCAAATCCATGGTTCTGGGAGGTAATCTTGATGCGACCTGTGCGTTCGTCACGGACAGGATGGTTGATTCCGTGATGCCCGAATTTTAACTTATAAGTTTTCATGCCCAGTGCAAGAGACATGATCTGGTGTCCCAGACAAATGCCGAAAATGGGTAATTTCCCCAGCAGCTTTTTTACGTTTTCAATTCCATACGATACCGCAGCAGGATCGCCAGGACCGTTGGAAAGAAACAGACCATCAGGTTTGAGTTCAAGCACCTTTTCTGCAGGCCAGTTTGCTGGTACCACTGTAACCGCCATTCCTTTTTTCCGCATGAGTCGCAGAATGTTCCATTTAATTCCGAAATCGTAAGCTACAACCTTGAATCGGACAGGAGGAGCTTCCATTTCTTTATGCAGTCCCGTGCTGACATCATCCCACTGGTATGACTCCTGTGTTGTTACATCTTTGACCAGGTCGAGTCCTACAATGGATGGAGTACGGTTCAAAATTTCACGCAGTTCTTCAGGATTTTTTCCCGTGCTATCCAGCACAGCGTTCATGGCACCTTTTTCGCGGATGCGAAGGGTTATGGCGCGCGTATCTACGTCCTCAATGCCCGGAATGCCGTGCTCTTCCAGAAGTTTTCCGAGGCTCTTGTGTGACCGCCAGTTTGAGGGTTCCGGATTGTATTTTCGCACCACGAACCCTTCGAGGTGAATTCCTGCAGATTCCACGTCTAGGTTGTTTGTACCGTAGTTCCCAATTTCAGGGTAGGTCATAACCACAATTTGGCCCCTGTAGGATGGATCGTAGAGAATTTCCTGGTACCCGACCATTCCGGTATTAAATATGATTTCACCTGCTGCAGTTCCCCGGGCGCCGAAGGGTTTACCTTCAAAAAGCGTCCCATCTTCCAGCATAAGCAGCGCCTTTTGTGAATGCATACTCACCCTCGGAATAAGTGCTTTTATTAACTCAAAAAGGATTTTAACAGAAAGATGCATTCAGGCATAGAGATGATTTGCAGATTTGAAAAGGACGGCCTGGTGATAGCACCAGATTGGATTCGGATTTCGGGATTAAAGAGGCGTGTGTATGGTAATATTACACTTAACCATGGCCGGGAAACTTCTCATGGCTATCCCTGCACGTATAGGTTCAACCCGGCTTCCCCGGAAACCACTGGTGAAATTGAAAGGTATTCCTCTTGTTGTTCGTGTTGCTAAAAATTGCCTTGCTGTGAAGGGTGCTGATGTAGTTGTGCTGACCGACAGTAACGAGGTTAAGCACGCGGTTGAGGAATACGGTATTCAGTGTGAAATTGTCAAAGGTGATTTTCGCTCGGGTACGGAAAGAGTGGCCCATTTTGCAGCCGCGTCGCCGGAGTATTCTGTTATATTCAACGTTCAGGGAGACGAACCCTTGATAAAAGCTTCCGTACTTGAGAGGGGTGTGGAAGAATTTAAAAAATATTCCAATATCGAGTACCTGACATTTGCCACCCCTCTTAATGACGTTGCTTTCTACCATGATCCAAACACAGTGAAGGTGGTCACGGACAAGAATGGATTTGCTCTTTATTTTTCGCGTGCGCCGGTACCCTGTGTGTTCAAGAAGGAAACCGCAAGTATTAATACACTTGCACTTAAACACATCGGGATATATGGTTTCAGGCGAGGGGCGCTTCTCGAATACGTGAAGATGGCTCCTTGTGTGCTGGAAGAAATAGAGAACCTTGAACAGTTGCGTTTGCTGGAACACGGACGCAAAATCAAAGTCGTTACGGTGGAAGGAGTATTTCACTCTGTTGATACGCCCGAAGATGTGAAAGTGGTTGAGGCACTTCTTGAAAGGGAAGAAACCGATGAAGGCTAAATTTATCTTTATAACCGGGGGAGTACTTTCATCGCTGGGTAAAGGTATTACCGCGTCCTCCATCGGGGCCTTGCTTGAAGCGCGGGGACTCAGAGTTACTTTCCTGAAACTGGACCCATATATTAACGTGGACCCCGGCACGATGAACCCCTTTCAGCACGGCGAGGTTTATGTGACAGAAGATGGTGCGGAGACTGATCTTGATCTGGGTCATTATGAGCGCTTTACGTCAGTGATCACGGGCAAGGAAAACAACATTACCACAGGCAAAATTTACTATCAGGTGATCCAGAGGGAGCGAAGGGGTGATTTTCTCGGTGCCACTGTTCAGGTGATTCCTCACATTACCAACGAGATCAAGAGCTCTATTACCCGTCTGGGCAAAAAGGCCGACATTGTAATTGTGGAGATAGGCGGTACGGTGGGAGACATAGAAAGTTTACCGTTTCTGGAAGCCATCAGGCAGCTCAAGAAGGACCTGGGACATCACAATGTACTCTACATCCACGTAACACTGGTGCCTTACGTTCCTACGGCAGGGGAATTAAAGACCAAACCCACTCAACACAGTGTCATGAAACTCCGGGAGATAGGAATCCATCCCGATATTATCGTGGCTCGGGGAAAGCAAAAGCTCACCCAGGAGATCAAGGATAAAATTTCTCTTTTCTGTGATGTGGAATCTGAATCAGTCATTTCTGCAGAAGATGTGGAAACCATTTACGAGGTCCCGTTAAAACTTCACGAAGAGGGGCTTGACCAGCGAATTATTGAAAAACTTAATATCTGGACAGGCAGCCCGGATCTTTCTAAATGGAAAAACATCGTTCGGATTTGTAAAAATCCACGTCATAGCGTTGAAATCGCTATTGTGGGAAAATACGTACACCTGAAAGATTCTTACAAGAGCCTGGATGAAGCCATCAAGCACGCAGGTATTGCCAACAACTGCCGCGTGAATATTCGTTACGTTGATTCGGAGGAGGTGGAAGAGAAAGGCGCCGCACGGTTGCTCAAGGGCGTCAAAGGCATTATCGTGCCCGGCGGATTCGGATCGAGAGGTATTGAAGGAAAAATAAAAACCATAGAATATGCGCGTACCAATAAAATACCATTTCTCGGTATATGTCTGGGTATGCAACTCATGGTGGTTGAATTTGCACGCAACGTGTGTCAAATGAAAGGCGCTAATTCGGTGGAATTCGACCCTGAGACTCCGTACCCTGTTATTCACCTGATGCCTGAACAGCGGGGTATCAACGAGGCAGGGGGTACCATGAGGCTGGGTGCATACCGGTGTCGGTTGAAGAAGGGAACTCTGGCACATCGTGCCTACCAGAAAGACGAGATTGCTGAACGCCATAGACACCGGTACGAAGTGAATAATCGCTTTCTCAAAATCTTTAAAAAGCACGGATTTGTGGTCAGTGGAGTTCATCCCGAGAGGCGACTGGTTGAAATTATGGAGCTTGAAAAGAGACACCCGTGGTTTCTGGGGTGTCAGTTTCATCCAGAATTTAAATCCCGGCCCCATGAACCACATCCCCTGTTCAGAGATCTCATCAGGGCCGCATTGCAAAAGAGCAGGAAACACCATGGGCGTAAAAAAAGTTAAATTCGGACCTTTTGAAATTGGTGAGTTCCTTCCTCCTGTCTTCATTGCGGGACCCTGTGTCATTGAAGATGAGGACACGGTTCTTCATACTGCAAGGTTTCTCAAAGACGTCAGTGAGAAATACGGAGCAAGGATTATTTTCAAAACCTCTTACGACAAGGCTAACAGGAGCGCGTTTGCATCTTTCAGAGGCCCTGGTCTCAAGGAAGGCTTGCGCATTCTCGAAAAAGTGAAGGAAGAGACGAACCTGCCTCTTACCACAGATGTGCACTGCACGCATGAGGTTGAAACCGTCGCAAAGGTCGTGGATGTGGTGCAGATTCCAGCATTTTTGTCACGACAGACAGATTTGCTGGTGGAAGCAGGGAAACATGCTGGTGCGGTCAATATCAAAAAGGGCCAGTTCCTTTCAGCAAGGGGTGCGGTCTTGGCAGCACAAAAAGTACACGCGGTTGGCAACGAAAACGTAACCATAACCGAAAGGGGCACCACATTTGGTTATCATGATCTTGTGGTGGATTTCAGAAATATTTACCTGATTCAGGAGGCAGGCATTCCTGTATTGATTGATATTACTCACAGCTTGCAGAAGCCTGAAGCTCTGGGGGACACCTCCGGAGGTGACGTGAGGTTCGCTCCCATGTTTGCAAAAGCCGGAATTGCAATAGGGGTGCAGGGTATTTTTGCAGAGGTTCATCCTCACCCTGAAACAGCACGCAGCGATAGAGCAACGATGATTCACCTTGAGGATTTTGAAAAAATTGTGGCGGAAGTACTCGCAATATACAGGGCTTTTGGTGAAGAAAGCTGATCAGCATCTGGAAAACAAACTCCGTCGTGTCGAATTGCTCGTTTTGGATGTGGATGGTGTGCTCAGTGACGGCCGGATTTACATCAGTGACGACGGTCGTGAAATCAAAGCTTTTGACGCTCGTGATGGTCTTGCTATTGTGGCTTTGAAAAGGCGAGGCGTTGAAGTTGCCGTAATTTCAGGTCGCTACTCCAGGGCGGTGGAGATTCGCTGTTCTGATCTGGGAGTAGAACTCCTGTTTCAAGATGTCTCGGATAAGCTGGATGTGCTTAAAAAGATTCTCAAGCAATGCAACCTGTCCCCTGAAAGTGCAGCGGCGATGGGAGATGATATTAACGATATTTCCATGATGAAGTATTGCGGCGTGTGTGCTACCGTGCCGGAAGCTCATCCTGCCGTGCTGGAAGTGGCAGATTATGTCACTTCGCGCGCTGGCGGTCGGGGAGCAGTGAGGGAATTTTCCGAACTCATCATGAAAGCCAAAGGTATGTGGAAATATTGAATACAGGCCCCTCTCTTACAAAGCGCATCAGACGCAGTGTTGCGTACAGTCTGATAAGAATGTTTGTATTTTTTTTCAGGCTTCTGCCGCTCGAATTTGCTTGCAGGCTGGGCCGTTTGGCGGGCGAGGTCGCCTGGATGGTATTTCGTCGTGAAAGAAAGAAGGGCATTGAGAATTGTATCCGCAGTGACAAGGCCCCTGATGAGGCCCGGAAGATTGTAAAAGCGGCTTTTGCACGTGTGGGCTGGAAGGTGGTTGAAGCTGTAAACGTGAAAAGGATTCTTACTCTGCCGTCCTTGAGCATTCAGGCGGAAGGTGAGCATCTGTTGAGAGCACTGGCTTGTTCCGGAGGAGGTATTGCATTTACAGCCCATTACGGCAACTGGGAGCTCCTTGCTGCCTGGGCCGTGGCCACCGGACTGCCGCTTACTGTTCTCGCACGGCCTCTTTACGACCCCAGGCTTTCACAATGGGTTCGCAAAGAAAGAGAAAACATCGGCGTGGAAACACTTTACGCAGAGGGTTCAGCGTATTTGCGTAAAGTGCTCGAGGCACTGCGTCGTGGACGAATCGTTGCTGTACTTCCAGATGCCAGACCTTACGGAGACAGGGTGTGTGAGGTATCTTTTCTCGGCGGCTCTATGGTGTTGCCTCTCAGTCCTTTCAAGCTCGCCTTGAGAAATCAGAACAGGCCGGTTGTTGCTTTTATAAGGCAGGATGGGTGGTCTTTCAGATATCATATTTTAGTACGTAAAATAGAAGGAAGCAGCCCTGAGGAACTGGCGCAGAATTACGCCTGCCATCTGGAGGAGGTAGTAAAGGAGAAGCCCGAGGATTGGATATGGTGGCTGAGATAATTTTATGTGCTCTGATAGGTGGTGGCCAGCCCTCTTTTAGTGCACTTTCAACAATTAAAAATGCCAAGAGCACCAATGGTTCCATTACACTCATACGTCATGAAAAGGCTGTTGTGAGGCTTCGCTTCCAGGAGGCTACCTTCAACAGTGAACAAAATTCTGTGCATCTTCGACGGGTTACAGGTGAGGCACAGCTGGAAAAAATGAAGAACAGAGTTCTATCGTTTGTTTTGCCCGAGATTCTTATTAAGCCTCAGGATAAAGCAGCCACTGTTTTGGGGAATTTAGAGATTTATCTCGAGCAATATTCAGCACGATGTACATCGCCGGTTGTTAAACACGCGAAGGAAAAGTGGGTAATCAATGGCGCATGTGTTCTGTCTGCCCCTGATGGCTCACGTGGCAGCTGTGCCCACATGGTGTATGACAGGGGAAAGGCGACTGTTTCGTGTGAAGGAGGGGTGGATATTAATTATGTCCCGTAAGCAACCGGTCAAAATTGTATTGTTGTTGCTTCTGGTGATGTTTGCTTTTCAAAGTCGTGCACTCGCGGCTGTTGAAAAAGATAAAGATAAAGATAAGGTGGCCTTACCTTTTGAAAAAGCACCTGTTGAGATAAAGTCAAAGAAGGTTACATATCATTTGAAAGAAAAGAAAGTGCTGTTTGAACAGGAAGTGATTGTTCGTCAAAGAGACCTTGTCATATATGCCGACAAGGCGTTTGCGTTTCTGGATTCCAATAACGAAATTGAAAAGATCGTGCTCACTGGCCTCGTAAAGGTTGTCAAAGGAGACGTGGTGCTGGTGTCCACAAAGACTGTATATCTGAGGAAGGAGGGTCTCATTATCATTACCGGTGAGCCTCGAGCATGGAAAGGAAAAGATTTTCTGGAAGGAGAACGTATTACCTATGACCTGAACACAGGAGAGCTCAGGTTGGAAAATGCGAGTATCACCATTAACGAGGTAAAGCCCTGATGCTTGAAGGTATTGACCTTAAAAAATCATTCGGTCGAAAGGTCGTTGTTCAGGACGTAAACGTTCGAATTCCCCGTGGAATGGTGGTGGGTCTTCTCGGGCCTAACGGTGCAGGCAAAACGACCACTTTTCGGATGATTGCCGGTTTTTTACAACCAGATACAGGGACTGTGTTGCTGGATGGTAAGGACATTACAACACGTGAGGTTCATGAGAGAGCCCTGCTCGGGATTACATATCTTTCCCAGGAGCCTTCTGTATTTAGAGGGTTAAGTGTCGAGGACAACATCATAGCCGTTCTTGAATTTCACGGGTACAGTCGTAAAGACGCAGTGAAAAAAGCGTGGGAACTTCTCGAACAGTTCGGTCTCCGCGGTAAGGAGAAACAGAAAGCATGGAGCCTCTCGGGCGGAGAGAGGCGACGACTGGAGGTGGCAAGGGCAATTGCGATAGAACCCAAATATATTTTGATGGACGAGCCTTTCACGGGAATAGACCCAATCATGGTGGCAGAGCTGAAAACTATCATCCAGCAGCTTGCTCAGATGAACATAGGAGTGTTAATTTCTGACCACAACGTTCGGGATACTTTGAGTATTTGCAACAAAGCGTATATAATAGCTAATGGTATGATTATTGCTAAAGGGACATGCGACGAGCTTGTTAACCATCCGGACGTGCGCAGGTATTACCTGGGTGAGGACTTTGAGATGTGACCATGGACCAGAGACTTTCACTTAAGCAGTCTTTAAAACTTCAACAAAAACTTATACTTACGCCCCAACTGCGCCTTGCGCTCGAGATCCTACAGATGAATCGCTTGGAACTCGAAGAGTCCATTTTTCAGGAACTGGAAGTTAATCCCTTTCTGGAAGCGGAAACGCCCGCTCCTGAGGAAGGGTCCCAGCATGAAGAAAACCCTCCGGTAGACCACGTTGCAGAACTTGAGCACCTTTCAAATTTGCTTGAAGAGGGCTTCAGGTCCTACCATGCCGAACAAACTGCGTTTCATTATGGCGGTGCCGAAGAAGACGAGGAAGAACGCGTGGACCCATTGAGTCTGGCTACCCACACGGAAACGCTGAGCGAACACTTGGCTTGGCAGCTTCAGATGAACGATTTTTCATCGTATGAAGTAAAAATCGGTGCCGAGATTATCGGCAACCTGGACTCTGACGGTTATCTGAGGGTAGAGCCTGAGGAGATTGCAAACGGACTGGGTGTTCCTCTCGAGGATGTTGAAAATGTGAGGCGGCGGATTCAGGAATTTGATCCTCCCGGTGTGGCCTCACGCAATCTTTCAGAGTCTCTCGCTGTTCAGCTTAAGGTTTCGAAGCTGGGAGACGAAATAGAAATGAGAATGGTTACAGAACTTCTTCAGTATACTTTGAACCGGAATACCGAACAGCTGAAAAAGGTCCTGAAGGTTGACGATGACCGCTTGCGGAGGGCATACGAAATTATTTCTCACCTTGATCCCAAGCCGGGCCGTAATTTTTCGACCACTCCGGTAGAAGCTGTGATTCCAGATTTAAAGGTGGTTCAGAAAGGAGACGATTTCGATGTGATCCTCATGGACGAACGCATACCGCGATTGAGATTGTCTTCACACTACCGTAAATACTTGCAGGCTGCAAAAGATAACCCTGATATTGCAAAATTTCTTCTCGAGCGTTATCAGCGGGCCCAGGGGATTATTAAAGGAATTTTTCAGAGAAATGACACGCTGCTCAAGGTGGGTCGCAGCATCGTGAAATTTCAAAAGGAATTCATGCTTCAGGGGCCTGAACACATGACACCCCTGACCCTGAAAGATGTTGCAGCTGATGTGGACATGCACGAGTCTACCATCAGTCGCATCACCACGAATAAGTGGATTGATACACCCTGGGGCATATTTCCTCTCAAGCACTTTTTTTCCAGCAAGGTCCGGGGTGCTGGGGGTGAAACACATTCTTCCATTGCAGTGAAGGAGAAAATCAAAAAACTGATTAAATATGAAGACCCGGCACGCCCCCTCAGTGACGATGAAATTGCACGTCGGTTGAAAAGCGAGGGTATCAACATCGCGCGAAGAACCGTGGCCAAATATCGTGATGCGCTGGGTATACCTTCATCATCACAGCGCAGGCGCTTAAAATCCGGGTAGCAGGATGTTATGGGTGTAAAGATTTTAGGGTCAGAGAGGGGCTATTCCAAGGTTACAAATTTTTTCCTGATAGTAGTTATTGCACTTGGTATATATGTCGCCTGGATTGTGGCCCCACCTTTTATGCACAACTCGACCATTAAGGGCAATATGAAAGAGGCCCTTCGAGAGGTGGTTAAATACATGGACGAGAATGAAACACGTTATTATTTGATGAAAAAACTTGACCTCTGGGGCATAAGATATAACCCTGAAACCATATACGTATGGGATGAAGAAGGATACCGTCATGTGGAAATGACCTACAGTGAGCCCATCACTTTTTTCGGTCAATGGACGTTTGAGTTGACGTTTCATCCTAAAATTGCCATCAAACTTTTACGACGACATTAAGGATGCCAGAAAAAATCATTATTCAACGGGCAGAATTTGAAAATACGCTTCGGCGCATGGCGTATGAACTCGTGGAGAAATGCGGAGGCCTGGAAAATGTCGTTCTGGTAGGTGTGCACCGCGGCGGTGTGTGGCTTGCCTACCGCATTGCTACGATTATTCAAGCAGAAAGGGGGCACGAATTGCCCCGAGGAGAGCTGGACATCAACCTCTACCGGGATGACCTCAGCCGCATTGGATATCATCCTGAAATCAGGCGGACGGAAGTTCCGGTACCCATTGATAATGCTTTCGTTGTGCTCGTGGATGATGTTATATACACCGGGCGGACAGCGAGAGCTGCACTGGATGCACTTATGGATCTGGGAAGGCCCCAGAAGGTTCTATTATGCGTGATGGTGGATAGAGGGGGCAGGGAACTCCCTATTCAGCCAGATATATACGGGGTGAAAGTTCCGGTAGACAGCACCGGATTAATCGAGGTACGCTTTCGTGAAATTCACGGGGAAGATGCTGTGGTCGTGAGGCCGAGGTCATGAGTTTTCCCGAAAGGGGACTGATAGGCATAAGAGCGTTGCGCAGGGAAGATATCGAGCTGATACTCAGAACAGCTCGCTCAATGAAAGACATTAGCAAACGGGATGTAAAAAAGGTACCGGCATTGCGTGGAAAAACCGTGGCCAATCTTTTTTTTGAACCTTCAACACGCACGAGAACTTCCTTTGAACTTGCTGCCAAGCGCCTGAGTGCGGACGTGGTCAACTTTTCACCTTCGGGAAGCAGTATGGCCAAGGGCGAGCTGATGCTCGATACGGTGAAGAATATTCTTGCCATGAACGTGGATGCCCTTGTTATACGTGCCAAACCAGAAGGTGCCTGTGAATTCATATCGCAACACGTGGATGTGCCGGTTATCAATGCAGGTGATGGAATGCACGAACATCCCACCCA
This sequence comes from bacterium, assembly GCA_024275095.1. Taxonomy (GTDB): domain Bacteria; phylum JAJRZV01; class JAJRZV01; order JAJRZV01; family JAJRZV01; genus JAJRZV01. The sequence goes on from JAJRZV010000050.1 coordinate 35,841, forward strand.
GGCACTTCTCGACGCCCTCACAATGGAGGAGCAGTTCGGCACACTTGATGGCCTCAAGGTGCTCATTGTAGGAGATATACTTCATAGCCGTGTGGCCCGTTCCAACATTTATCTTCTCAAGAACTTTGACATCGAAATCCGCGTGTGCGGACCGCCCACACTCATACCCCGAGGAATAGAGAGTATGGGGGTTAAGGTGTTTTATCATCTCCAGGAAGCACTTGAGGGTGTGAATGTTATTATGATGCTTCGAATTCAAATGGAACGCATGCAGGGAGGACACTTTCCGAGTATTCACGAATATTCAAAATTCTGGGGTCTCACCGCAGAGATTCTTGACCGGCATGCACCTCCAGATGCGGTGGTCATGCATCCCGGTCCGCTCAATCGGGGCGTGGAAATTACCCCTGACGTGGCGGATGGTGCTCGTTCGGTAATACTCTATCAGGTGGAGAACGGTGTGGCTGTGCGTATGGCTGTTCTGTACCTTGTTGTGGGCGGAGGGCGATGACGGCGATTGTTCTCAAAAAGGGGCGTGTGATTGACCCCTCTCAGCATCTGGACACAGAACGGACGGTCATTATTCGCGATGGACGAATTTCGGGAATATACCCACCAGGTGATGAACCTCCTGTTGAGGAAGATGTGCTCGAGTTCAATGTGGACGGCCTTGTGGTATGTCCAGGTTTTATTGACCTGCACGTTCATCTGCGCGATCCCGGTGAGGAATGGAAAGAGGATATTGCTTCTGGAACCCTTGCAGCGGCACGCGGGGGATTTACCACTGTTGTAGCTATGCCCAATACGATACCTCCAAATGATACTCCTCAGGTTACTGCTTACATCGTGAGGAGGGCACGTGAGGTAGGGCATGTACGGGTTGTTCCTGCAGGCCGCATTGTTCGTGCTGATGGCACAGCTCTATCGCCCTTTGGAGAGATGGTGGAAGCGGGCGCGTGTGCGTTTACGGACGATGGTTCCTGGACGAGTGACGCACAGCTTATGGAACGGGCGATGGAGTATGCGAAAGCATTTGGGGTTCCACTCCTGTCACACCCCGAAGAGCCGGCTCTTTCCTGCGGTGGCCAGATCAACGAGGGACAAATGTCACTTCTTCTTGGTCTGAAGGGCATTCCCTCGCAGGCTGAAGAAGTTGCTGTCTTCCGGGATATTAAATTAGCTGAACTTACGGGTGGTCATCTTCACCTGCAGCATATTTCTACAAAGGGTTCTGTTGAACTCGTGAAGCTCGCCAAAGAAAAAGGCATGAAAAACATTACATGCGAGGTAACTCCTCACCACTTCAGCCTTACGGAAGAAGCTGTTGAAGGGTTTAATACCAGTGCAAAGGTGAAACCGCCTTTGCGTACAGAAGATGATCGCCAGGCTCTTCTTCTGGGGCTCAGGGACGGCACTATAGATTGCATTGCCACGGATCATGCGCCCCACTCCGAACTCGAGAAAAAACGAGAGTTCAACGAAGCAGCTTTTGGTATTTCGGGACTGGAGACAGCATTGCCCCTTTCTTTGAATCTTGTTCGCAATGGTCACATCTCCCTTTCCCGATTGGTGGAACTTCTCTCTGTCAATCCAGCCCGCATTATCTCTTCCAGGGGAGGCACACTCAAACCAGGTGCACCTGCTGACGTGACGGTTTTCGATCCCGACCTCGAATGGGAGGTGACACCGGAAGCTCTTGCCTCAAGAGGTAAAAACACTCCCTTTCTCGGTAAAAAGTTGCGCGGGCGTGTGGTAATCACCATTGTAGAAGGCAGGATTGTTCATTCCGTGTTGAAGGTGTGATTGAAGGTGTGAGAATAAGAGCGCTTTTCAGTTCCAGGCAGTGTAGAACGTTAACCGCGAAGCAGCCTTGGTAATTTTGATAATATAACCGAGCGATTATTGGCAGTTGTTTCTCCCGGGGAACCCATGCTTTTTTATGTGATTTCATAATCCCTGTGTGTGTTTGCAGGAGAAGGCCTGTCTGCATTGCTTGAGTTAGCCTTTTGATTTCAGAAGGCAAGCCGGACCAGAACGGGACTTGAAAGCAGCGGAGCATTAAAGTATGTTGGGTGAGCGTATTTAACCTGGACGTGATGGAGAGAGGAAAATGAAAGAATTGCTGTTCATGTCAGGCAGAGAGATAGCACGACGTATTCAGAACATGGAGATCACATCTGTGGAGGTGACACAGGTTCACATCGAGGCCGTAAAGAAGGTCAACCCCTTACTTAATGCAGTCGTGGCTGACCGTTTTGAAGAGGCATTGAGGGAAGCCGAAAGAGCCGATGAGCAGGTAAGGTCCGGCGACATGGAGTCTCTTCCCCCCTATCACGGGGTGCCGTGTACGGTTAAGGAATCCATTGGTGTGAAGGGTTTACCTCAGACCGGAGGTGTATATTATCGCAAGAAGTATGTTTTGGAAAATGACCCACCTGTTGTTTCACGGTTGCGTTCAGCCGGAGTTATCGTGATGGGCGTAACAAATGTGCCTGAACTTTGCATGTGGATGGAAACAAGCAATACGTTTTACGGTCGCACACGTAATCCATACAATCCGGATCGAATTGTTGGAGGAAGTTCAGGTGGAGAAGGAGCCATTATCGGTGCCGGAGCTTCTCCTTTTGGACTTGGCTCGGATATTGGCGGTTCCATTCGCATGCCTTCATTTTTCAACGGGATATTTGGACATAAACCTTCAGGTGGACTTGTGCCAAATACCGGACAGTTTCCAAACGCAGAAAATGAAGCTCTTTTTTATCTAAATATCGGTCCCATGGCTCGTCGAGCCGAAGACCTTATGCCCCTCCTCCGTCTTATTGCCGGCCCGGATGGTCAGGACCCGGTGTGCCGGGAGATACCTCTTGGAGACCCTGAAACTGTAAACATATCGACACTCCGGGTTATCAGTGTTCCGGATAACGGCCGAACACCTGTAAGCAGGGACCTCCGGGAAGCTCAGAAAAAGGCAACACAGTACCTGAGCACTCGGGGTGCATCAGTGAAAGAAATGCGCATTGAAGAACTGAAGAGTTCACTCGCCATCTGGAGTTCAATGCTTACTGCAGCAGAAGGTACGCCTTTTGGAGTTCTCATGGGGAACGGTAAGAGAATTAACGCGCTGCTCGAGCTTCTCAAGTGGGCTCTGCGTGTATCTGAACATACGTTTCCGGCCATTATGCTTAGCATCTTTGAACGTTTTACAGAACTTAACAGAAAAAAAATGGAACGGTTTGTGGAGGAGGGCAGAAATCTCAGAAAGCAACTTGAAGAGCTCATGGGAGAAAACGGGGTAATACTTTATCCACCTTACTCAAGGCCTGCACCACGTCATCACATGCCTTTACTCACGCCTTTTCACTGGGTTTACACAGCCATTGTCAACGTCATGGGATTTCCGGCGACTCAGGTGCCTTTGGGACTTAATAGAGACGGCCTTCCGGTGGGGGTTCAGGTAATTGCTGCTCATGGGAATGACCATCTCGCCATTGCCGTAGCGATGGAGCTCGAGAAGGGCTTTGGAGGATGGGTACCACCGCCCATTTTTCGCGAGAAAATTCTTCAAGAATAACAGATGTTTATCCTCTCTTGAGTATCACCTGAAGTTTTTCTGCGTACTTTCGACTTTCTTCATCAGCGGTAATAAATTCTATCTGCGCGGGTGAGCTTACACCGAGTCCCAGTTCCACGGCCCGCTTTATCTGGTCTTGCTGAAAAACGGGGGTATTCATAATGTGGCGGTTACTGCCGAGAAACTTGAGCACTGCCAGCCCCGCTGCATCTATGGCAACGCGATCTGTACCCGCGAGTATAATATCACCATGCTTGAGTTCGCCTTTTTCCGGGCCACCGTCCGTGAACACGTCCACCCCGTCCATGACAATGATGTGTGGTGTAAAGGCGGTATTAATTTCGGCAATCATCTTTCGCATACTGAAAACAGATGCGTGAAGTTCGGGCATGTACGATTTTTTTACCGCACCTACCGCGAGCTTGAGCGACATCGTAAACACGCCACCGAAGCGATGGGTTTTCAGGCACGGTGTCCAGATAAGTGCCTCTGCTTCGACGACGGGCCTTGCAATTTTGAACCCGTTAATCCAGTGACCTGAAGGGGGGTTAATTTTTATCCAGTCGTTCTCTTCTAAATTATCGAAATTAATGATTTTTGCATTGTACCTTTGGGCAAGGGGGTATATTCTCTTTTTTTTCAACACGCTTTCGGTGGTAATGAGTCCAGCGAACCCGCTTCTTTCACCGATGGCCAGTGACCGTGCTCCCATATCCCTGGCCACTTCCATTAATGCCTCGAGCACACGATCGTGAGTGGACGCTGGTGGTGGGTCAGCGCTGTTGAAATTGGGCTTAATAAGGACATTTTTTGATTTAAGCGGATTAATTCCGAGGAGTTCTACAGCCTTTTTGACGCCGTGTTTTCTGTCCCGCGTTTTTACCAGGGCTATCCGGGATACCCTGATTCTTTCCTGTTTTACAGCTGAGGCGAAGACCTCTTTTGCCCACAGGATGGCTCCTGCTGAGGTGGTAAGGAATTCGCGTCGATTCATGAAAATAATTATACCTTTTCTGTACGAGAGAGGGAGCCAGAAAATCCAGGGAATATGAAAGATTGAAAATGTACTGCCAGGTAGAAATTTAATTGAAGCTGGATCAGAAAAAAATCAAAAAATTGATTCCTGTCATATGTTTGCATTTTATGTACTTCAATTTCATTTCCGTGACTACCAGGGGTATTTATATATAATTATTAAATTGCGGTTTTTTAAAAAAATTGAATTGAGAGGTTTTTTGTGATAAAAAAGTAAGAATTCAACTCAAGGAGGTATCCTTTCATGAGTGAGAAAAAACTCAATTGCTGGGAATTCATGAAGTGTGGACGTGAGCCAGGAGGTTCTAAGGTTCACGAGCTGGGTGTTTGTCCTGCAGCTACTGCTGAGAAGGCGGACGGTCTCAACGGAGGTAAAAACGGTGGACGTATTTGCTGGGCCATAGCAGGCACTATTTGCGGCGGGAAAATTACAGGTACATTTGCACAAAAGAAAGAGACCTGCCTCAAGTGCGAGTTTTACAAGCGTGTGCGCAAGGAAGAGGGTATTTATTTTCAGGTGCTCATGCCTGGTCAGACAGCATAAACCTACAGGCCGATTTCCTGTTTGAGTTTGTTGAGTGACTGTTTTATGGCTTCTTCCGGATAGGCATAATCTTCCAGTTTTCCGGCAAGGTAGCTTTCATAGGCTGCCATGTCGAAGTGGCCATGACCTGAAAGATTGAAGAGAATTACCCGCTCTTTGCCTTCCTCTTTTGCTTTAAGTGCTTCATCTATTGCGGCTTTTACTGCATGGGCGGTTTCAGGTGCAGGTATAATCCCTTCTGTCCGTGCAAATGTAACGGCTGCTTCGAATACCTCGCGCTGGTGATATGCTGTTGCTTCAATGATGCCGTCACTGTACAGCCGGCAGAGCAGTGGCGCGTCTCCGTGATAGCGGAGACCTCCCGCGTGAATGGCAGGAGGAACAAAATCATGCCCCAGGGTGTACATCTTGAGCAAAGGAGTAAGTTTGCCCGTGTCTCCGAAGTCGTATGTGTATTCTCCTTTGGTGAGAGTTGGACACGCTGCAGGTTCTACCGCGAGCAATCTCACATCGCGTCCGTTAATTTTGTCTCTGGCAAATGGAAATGCAATACCCGCAAAATTGCTTCCACCTCCGACACACCCGATAACCACATCGGGGTAGTCACCTGTTATCTCCAGCTGTTTTTTTACCTCCAGGCCGATGATGGTCTGGTGAAGCAGTACATGGTTGAGCACGCTGCCCAGGGAATACTTTGTGTCATCGTGGGTGGCAGCATCCTCGATGGCTTCTGAGATGGCGATGCCGAGACTTCCGGGGGAGTCTGGATTCTGCTGGAGAATTTGGCGTCCTGCGTTGGTTTTATCTGATGGTGATGGAATTACGCTGGCACCCCATGTTTCCATGAGCACTCGACGGTAAGGTTTCTGACCGTAACTGACTTTCACCATGTAAACTGTGATCTCTAAACCAATGAGCGCCCCTGCCATGGCAAGGGCACTTCCCCACTGTCCGGCTCCGGTTTCAGTGGTCAGGCGCCTCACACCTTCTTTTTTGTTGTAATAGGCCTGTGCAACGGCTGTGTTGGGTTTGTGACTTCCGGCTGGGGAGACGCTTTCATTTTTGTAATATATGCGCGCAGGAGTGCCGAGGTGCTTCTCCAGGTTCAGGGCCCGGTGCAGAGGGGTTGGTCTCCACAGGGCGTAGATGTCAAGGATTTCTTCAGGTATGGGAATTTCGCGCTGGGTGGAGACTTCCTGCTCGATGAGTCCCATGGGGAAGATAGGAGCAAGGTCGTCTGGCCCGGCCGGCTGTTTTGTTTGGGGGTTGAGAGGTGGCTCAGGTGGTGTGGGCATGTCCGGGATGATGTTGTACCAGAATCGTGGAATCTCGCTCTCTTTAAGTAAAATTTTTCTCTGGGACATTTTTGTACCTCCCGCGGAAAAGTGCCGTAATAATAGCAGATGAAGAGCCTACTGTGAAAGGGTTTGAAGTATTTTTTCTATTAGGTTGAAGAAAATTCCCGGGGTATTCTTGACAAAATTCCTAAGAAATTGTTAAAAAGGCCCTCACCATGAAACTCGATTTTACAGAAGAACAGATCAAGCGATACGCACGGCACATTATCCTTCCGGAAGTGGGAGGAGTGGGCCAGAAGAAACTTCTTTCTTCGAGGGTACTGGTAGTGGGTGCGGGAGGACTTGGTTCACCCGCGGCATATTATCTTGCGGCAGCTGGGGTGGGAACCATAGGTATTGTGGATTTCGATACCGTGGAGCTGTCCAATCTTCAACGGCAGATCCTCCATTCCACGTCCCGCCTGGGGATGAGTAAGGTTGAATCTGCAAAGAAGACCATAGAAGATTTGAATCCTGACGTGAAGGTGATAATTCATCAGGAAATGCTCACCAGCGAGAACATCTTTGATGTTATTGATGCATACGATATTGTTGTTGATGGAACGGATAATTTCCCGGTGAGGTATCTTCTTAACGACGCATGTTATTTTCGGAAGAAACCCCTTGTTCACGGAAGCGTATTTCGTTTTGAAGGCCAGGCGACGGTTTTTAAGCCGGATGATGGACCGTGTTACCGCTGCCTTTATCCTGAACCTCCTCCCCCCGGGATGGTGCCATCATGTCAGGAGGCGGGAGTACTGGGTGTGCTCCCCGGTGTGATCGGAGTGATTCAGGCAACCGAGACAATTAAGCTCGTCCTTTCCACCGGTAGACCTCTCATCGGTCGGCTGCTGATTTACAATGCACTTGATATGGAGTTCAGGGAACTGCAGTTAAGGAGACATTCTCAGTGTCCATTGTGTGGCGAGAATCCCACCATTACAGAGCTTATTGATTATGAAGAATTCTGCCAGGTCCGGATTTAAACATGAGACGACTCGGCATTCTTCTCACGCGTTCACCGGAACAGGGAGAGTTTTCACTTGCACTGAGACTCGCGCGCACAGCCCTGAAAAAAGGTGTTGATGTTCAGCTTTTTCTCATGGGAGAAGGTGTATACGGGCTTTTGCATTCTGAAATTCAAAAGCTTGCAGCCGAGGGCGTGCGCATTATGGTGTGTCGTTACAGTGCAGAAAGAAAAGGAATACCCCGGGATTTTTACGGGAATGTGGACTCTGGCAGTCAGTATGACCTTTCCCATATGGTAGCACAATGTGATCGTTTTATTCCTCTCACGTGAGGTTTTACATGGCAAAAAACGTTGTAGTGGTAATACGTGATCATCCATTGTCTGGAGACTCCTTCAGCGAGGGACTTCGCATGAGTGTTGGTATGACCATTGCGGGTAATCGTGTAACAGTAATATTGCCGGAAGGTTCTGATACTGATCCACGACCCGAAAAGGTGGGCCTCGGAGAGATAGACATGCACTTTGAAGGTCTCAGTGAGTTAAAAGTGACGGTATTGACCCGGGGAATATGCTCTGAAAGAGCGCGCATGATTGACCACATTGAATTTAGAAATATTTTGGACACCAGCGATGTCATCATATTCTGGTGAACACAACAGAACCCTCTTTATTGTGAAAAGGGTATTCGGCCATAAGGGTGAATTTGTTAAGCAACTTATGCGTTCAGGAGATATAGTTGTTCTCTCAATGGAAGGTGTTTCAGAGTTGCAAGGGAAGTGGCCTGAAGGTGTGACTCTAAGGGTTGTAAAAGAGGATGCTGAGGCTGCAGGGATTGAATGCAGTGATATGATTGTAAAAATGGAAGAGCTGGTGGAATTGATTTTCAGCTGTCGTAAAGTTGTTATCTGGTAAGGAGGTGGATATGAGAAAGAAGGTGAAAGTGGATGATGAGATAGACATACGTGGAGAAGTATGTCCGTACACCTTTGTGAAGGCAAAAGTGGCTTTGGAGCAGCTTCCATCAGGAGCTGTCTTGAAGGTTATACTGGACCATCCACCAGCACGTGAAAACGTACCGCGTAGCATGAAAAGTGAGGGCCATGAAATTATTGAAATAGAAAATATCAATGATACAGATTTTTATATTCTTATTCGCAAAAAGAAGTGAGATGTTGCAGAATTTTTATTACAGGAAAAGTAGCATCTGGCACACCCCATAAGAGAAAATAGTTAAAATAGTGGAAGAGTTGAAAAAAATCAGGGTGGTTTTTTACGGCAGTCCTGCGGAGGCTGTGCCTGTGCTGGAATCTTTATGGAAAGATGGAGATGTAGAAGTTTGTCTTGTTGTGACAAAGGAAGATGCACCGCGAGGGAGAGGCCTGAAACTCCAACCCACTCCTGTCAAAACCTTCGCCGTTGAAAAGGGTATTCCTGTGTTGACCCCTCGTAAACTCTCGGACCGCGAATTTATCAATAAGATAGAAACTCTTGCTCCTCACGTTGGTGTATGTGCAGCTTTTGGGCGCATTGTTCCGGTAGAAGTGATAAACGCACACCAGAAAGGAATTGTAAACATTCATCCATCACTCCTCCCACGGTGGCGTGGTGCAGCGCCGGTTCAGAGAGCCATTGAAAATGGGGACACTGTTACAGGAGTTACCTTTATGTTGATGACAGAGGGCCTCGATGAAGGACCGATCCTTTATCAGGAAAGCACGGAAATTGCACCTGATGAAACAGCCCGGGAGCTTTTTCAGCGGTTGATGAATGCGGCTGCGGAGAGGATATGTTATGTGATCAGGGCATACATGGCCGGACGGCTTAAACCCGTGCCCCAGGAGGGTGATGTTTCCTATGCCCGAAAAGTGGAAAAGGGAGAGGGCCTTATCTGCTGGGAAGAACCAGCCCGTAAAATTTACAATAAACTCAGAGCTTTTACACCGTGGCCCGGTGTTTACACCGTGTTTCAGGGCAAGCGTTTGAGAATTCACCGTGGCAGCGTGGTGGAGAATGTTGTGGTTGATTGCGGGAGACCCGGCGAAATTGTAAAAACTGCATCTGAAGGCATAGATGTGCAAACAGGGAGAGGATTGTTTAGAATAACGGAACTTCAGATGGAGGGCAGGAAAAGAATTACCGCCGATGAATTCTTACGTGGATACAGAATCAGGAAAGGAGATACGCTGGGTTGAGGGACCTTCTGGCGACATCGCCAGAAGGCTTGCCCTTGATGCGGTGAATGTTATTCTTGCGGGCCGTGGTGATTCGGATCGTACCGTTGACCGCTTTATACGTCGTTATCGTCTTAAAGGGCACACACGCTCGTTTTTCACCAATCTGGTATACGGCACGGTGAGGATGAAGGGTGCACTGGATTACGTTCTCGAGCTTTATTCCAGGCGCAAAATGGAAAAAACTGAAGATGTGTTTGCCAACATTTTGCGCCTGGGAGCTTTCCAGATTCTGTATACTGATGGAGTACCACCCTATGCCGCTGTTGATGAGTCAGTGGAACTTGCGCGGACAGTAAGCAGAGAGTGGGCCGCTGGAGCCGTCAACGCGATTCTGCGGAGGGTAGCAGCGGAGAAGGCGCTTATCCGCTGGCCATCTCCTGATAAGGGTCTCGTAGAACACATAGCGTTTGTGCATTCCTACCCCCGGTGGATGGTGGAAAGATTGATTCAGCAGTACGGGCCGGATGAAGCACACGCACTCGCCAGGGCAATGAATGAAATACCTGTACTGACCATCAGGGTCAATACTCTGCGCAAGGCCCCGGAGTACGTGTATAAAATCCTCAGAAGGAAGTATGGAAATGTCCAGAAGGGGCGATACCTTAAAGAGGCCATCAGGCTTGAAGGAGTCAGCGTGACAGATCTTGTATACTACCTGAAGAAAGGTTCTTTCCACGTTCAGGATGAAGGCTCCATGCTGGTGAGCCTTCTTGTGAAGCCTCGAAGTGGCTTGCACATTCTCGATATGTGTGCGGCTCCTGGAGGAAAAACGTCATATATCGCCGCACTCACGGATAACAGAGCGAGAATATGGGCAGCAGATAGAAACTGGAAGCGCTTGCAGGCCATGAAGAAACACATGAAAGAGCTGGGGGTGCGGGTGGGAAAGTACGTTTATGCAGACATGACGGGTATACCCCATGAATTAAAAGGAAAAAAATTTCACCGCATTCTCATTGATGCACCATGCAGTGGTACAGGAACCATCAGGCGCAACCCGGAAATCAAATGGAGAGCCTCTGTTGAAGAACTCGAGAAGCTCGCGGGAATTCAACTGAGACTTTTGAAAAACGCTTTGAAAATGCTGCGTGATGACGGATTTATTGTGTACGTCACATGCAGTATATTGAGTGACGAGAATGAGAAGGTGATTGAACAGTTAATGGAAGATGAAAAAGTGGAACTGGTAACGCCTGATTTTGGGTCCTCGGAGCTGAACAAACAGTTGCTGGGAGAGGAATCTTACTATGTGAGACTTCTTCCCCATCGTCATGGTACCGACGGTTTTTTTGCTGCTGTATTGAGGAGGAGATGATGGTATTTGTGGCACCCAGCATTCTTTCAGCTGACTTTTCGTGTCTCAAGGAAGACATACGGCGTGTGGAAGAGGGAGGTGCTGATTTCATCCACGTGGATGTGATGGATGGACGTTTCGTGCCGAACATCACCGTTGGCGTTCCGGTGGTGAAGTCTTTGAAGAGCATCACTTCTCTTCCGCTGGATGTACACCTTATGATTGAAGAACCCGACAAGTACATAAACGCTTTTGCTGAGGCAGGTGCTCACGTGATTACTGTTCACCAGGAAGCGTGTACGCACCTGCACAGGACAGTCACGAATATCAAAGAGCTTGGTGTAAAAGCCGGGGTTGCCCTCAATCCTGCCACGCCTGTGGAGCTCCTGGATGACATACTTGAAGAGGTGGACCTCGTTCTCATTATGCTGGTGAACCCGGGCTTTGGTGGGCAGAGCATGATCACCAGTGCCCTGAAGAAAGTGATGCGTCTTAAAAGGATAAAGAAAGAAAAACGCCTTCCTTTTCTTATCGAAGTTGACGGCGGAGTGAAAGTGGAAAATGCACACCAGGTGGTAGAAGCTGGAGCGGAGATTATCGTGTCAGGTTCAGGAATATTTAATACAAAGAATCCTGCTGATGCTGTGCGTACTTTGAAAAGCCTTGGGTGAAGCCAGCGTACCCAGTGGTGCCCTTTTTGTTGTGGCCACTCCTATAGGTAACCTTACGGATATATCTCAAAGAGCTCTTGATGTTTTGAAGAAGGTGGATTTTATCGTATGCGAAGACACGCGGGTGACCAGACGGCTGCTCACTTATTTTGGAATAAAAAACAAACCACTGTATTGTTTTCATCAGCATTCTTCTGTCCACAAGCTCTCAAAAATTGTGGAACGACTCGAAAGAGGTGAAAGGGGAGCGCTTGTTACTGATGCAGGAACTCCCGGAATTTCTGATCCCGGCAGGCCGCTTGTACGCGAGTGTATTCGAAGGAACATCGCCGTTCACCCTGTGCCTGGCCCTTCGGCAGTGATGGCTGCGCTTATGGCATCGGGAGCAGAGTGCGGTAGAGGATTCGTGTTTGCAGGATACCTTCCCTCCACACGGCGCAAAAAACGCAAAACTCTGGAAGCACTGGCCCGGGAGAAAAGGCCTGTTGTGGTTTTTGAGTCCCCACATCGTCTGTTAGAGACCCTGGATATGCTTGTGGACATTATGCCGGATAGAGAGATTTGCGTGTGTCGTGAGATGACAAAAATGTACGAAGAATTTATAAGAGGATGTCCCGAAAACGTGAAGACGCGTCTTCAGGGAACGGTACGTGGGGAATGCACCTTGGTGTTCATGGAAAAAAGGGGGGCATAGAAAAAAATTCCCCATGGCGTGCGCTTGTGTCTCATGGTATATTTAATGCAACATTTTTCAGGAGGCTGGAATGGGTATCCTTTCCTTTATTTGGTGGGTTATTGTTCTCATTATCAAGATAGATATACTGATGGTGGTGCTCACATGTCTGGTGGGTGTTTATGAGCTCAGGAACGACTCTGAACTTTCGGAAAAGGTGGGATGGCTGGATGTGGCATTTGGTCTTCTCAGCGAGATTTTCGCGTCACTTTTCAATCTTTTTGTGTTCCCCTTAGGTTATTTCCGCATTGAAAAATGGTTCAGGGCGTATGTCGACGAAGGCGTGGTTGACGCGCCCGTGCTTCTTCTGCACCCGTATTTTGGAAATCCGACCAATGTGTGGTTCCTCCTGTTTCGATTCCGCAAGTCCGGGTTCAACAATGTTTTTACCATTTCTTTACGGCCCCGCCTGGCCGGTCTTGACCAGTTTCTCCAGCAGGTTGATGATAAGGTTACGCAGATTCTTGAAAGGACAGGTGCTTCTAAAATAGCCCTTGTTGGACACAGCATGGGAGGCCTGCTGGCACGGATGTACGCGCTGGAAAACCCTGACAGGGTTTTTGCAGTTGTAACTGTTGGTGCTCCCCATCGCGGCTCTAAACTTGCCGTTTTTGGGCTCGGGAGATGTGCCAGGGACATGGAACCGGGAAGTTCAATTATTCAGGAAATCGAAGGTAAGTATCCGGATGTTCCGTTTCTCTCCGTGTATTCACCAGTGGATAACCTTGCATTACCGCAGCGCACAGCGATTGTGCCCGAGGATGGACTCCGGGTGAATTATGAGGCACCGTGCGTGGGACATCTTGCCATGATGTTTACACCCTCTGTGGCTGATGCCATAGTGGGATTCGTGAGAAGTAAAGCGCAGCCCGGTGAGTGATTTTCCAAGCCTGATTTTTATCACTGGTAAGGGCGGCGTAGGCAAGACCACCGTTGCCCTGTCCGTGTGTCTCGCCCTCGCCCGGAAGGGCAGGAAAGTCATGTACATTGAATGGGGACGCAACAATGCGTCTTCAGCTTTCTGGAACAGGCGTGTTCGACCTTACGAGCGTGTACGGGTACAGGAAAATATAGAAGCATTTCGCATTACTCCTGATAAGGCAATGGAAGAGTATGTAAAAATTCGGTTGCGCAGCCCGTTACTTTATTATCCCTTTCTCCGCAGCAAAGTCTGGAAAGGTTTTTCACAGACAATGCCGGCGCTTAAAGAGTCCGTAATTCTCGGTAAACTCTGGTTTATGATTTACGGTGAGGGACAATTCAGTGATGTGGAGGTATTTGTGTTTGACGGTCCATCTACCGGAGTGGCTACCGGTATGATAGATGTGCCTTATCGCATGAAAGAGGCTTTTGTAGTGGGACCAATGCGCGCGGAGGCTCAGAAGCTTATTGACCTGCTGGAGGCTCCCGGCACGGTTTTCTGGGTGGTTACGTATGGTGAAGAACTGGCAGTGGAAGAATGCCTGGAATTTGTTGAATATATTCGACCAAAGCAGTACAGAATCATATTCAACAGATATTACACCATGGATGTTAACACACATGAACTGGGAAAGCTTGAGGGGTCTCTTCGAGAACGCGCCAGGGGGGTCATTGATTATTATTCATTTCGCAAAAAACTTATTGATCATCATCTGAAGCGGCTTCAGGATTTCAATCCCCTCATAGTGCCGAATGTGTTTCATGCATTTGACATGAAAGAAATTGTTCAATGGACGTCACAGACGTTTGAGGAGGAGAGAGTATGGACAGGTTAAGAATAGGCACTGCTGGAGTACCTCACTCAGCAAAGAAACGGGATTCGATCTCGGGAATAAAGCGCATTCACGAACTGGGCTTGGACGCCATGGAACTCGAGTTTGTTCGTGGAGTGAAAATGAAGGCCTCTGTCGCGGAAGAAGTACGCCGGATCGCGGATGAATACGACGTAAGGCTGACCGTTCACGCTCCTTATTATGTAAACCTGGCATCAGAGGAAAAGAACAAACGTGAAGCGAGCATCAAGCGCGTGGTGGACTCTGCCGAGGTTGGACAGCTCTGTGGAGCTGTATCTGTAACATTTCACGCTGGTTACTACGGGAAAAATCCGCAGGCGGCAGGTGAGCTTATAAGGGAGGGGATCCTGCAAGTTCTTGAGCAACTATCAGGATGTTACATCACCATCAGCCCGGAGACCACAGGGAAACCTTCTCAATACGGGACACTTGAAGAATTATTGAATATAAGTCGTGAACTGCGCGTTGGTCTGTGTGTTGATTTTTCCCATCTTTATGCACGGAGCCTGGGAGCCATTAACGGGAAGGATGCTTTTCGCAAGGTCATAAAACAGGTAAAAAAGGTTCTTGGCCCACGAGTAGTTAAAAATATGCATATCCACGTTTCCGGAATGGAGTTTTCAAGCAAGGGAGAGGTCAGACACCTCAATTTTCGCGAGTCAAGTTTTGATTACGTGGGACTTGTTGACGCACTGGTAGAAGAGAAGGTGACAGGGATTGTTATCATTGAAAGTCCAAATCTGGAAGAAGACGCCCTGCTTTTTAAAGACCTTTATACAAAATTTTCAGGTGGCCGTGTCTGAAAAGCCTTCACACAGCCTGAAAGAAGGGAATGTTTTTTTTACCGTATCAGCGGTTATTTTTCTTCTGCTGATTGTCCTTGATATTTCGCGGATTCCCGATATGCGGGCCAACGCCCATCGCGCCCTTGCCGATGTTGCGGTTTTAAGTATTTGCTTCGTGTATTTGTACGTCCGCCGTCCGCTTCCCGGATGGGCTGTGTTGTTGGTGGTACTGGTGGTCAAATTCATTTCATATACCGGGAGGCACCAGGTTTTGTCCGGACCACCTGTCCCTTATATGATGACTATGGAAGCGGCAACTCTCGTGCTTTTCTTCATTCTCAATAGAATTGACGATTTGATCATATTCGGTCTGCACCCTATACCTGTTCTTTTATCCGGCAGTACAGGCAATATTTATGTTGTTTCACTCATGCTTCTTCGCTGCGGCTGGGCACTTTCTGCGAAACGCCAGCGTATAGCCGGCGTGCTTTCACATTTTTTTTACGGTGCAGGTGCCATAATGTCGCTGCCTGCATTTTTGATTACGCCGCTTGTTGTAAAGGGAAAAAGAAGAATTTTGTTAACACTGGGTATTACTGTTGTCGGAAGCGGCTTGATATTTTTTTCAGGCCATACCCCTCCGTGGGTGCTTCATTTAACCGGGTATTTTAAAGGAGAAACATGCGCATCCCTTGCGGGTGAAATATTTGGGTCGATGGGCTTCCGTTACTATCCTGCTATCGGGGCTCTTGCAGTGCTTGCAGCGCTTGTGGGTAACTCGTCACGCTCACGCGAACAGGATGTGCTGCCTCTTTACCTGATGTTTGCTCCGTTTATGGGCGGTGGACTTGAGGGTGTTAGCTTGTACGGTTTTTTTAGCCAGGAAAAAAGCCTTGTTTATTTCAGTTTCTCTTTCCTCTTGCTGCTGGGAGCAGGTGAGTGGCCGCAGGGGCTGTGTCACCCTCCGGTTCCGTATCTCATCATGATGTTTTTGCCACTGCTGGTTGTATATGTAATATCGCGGTTTCCCGGGTGTTTCCCGGGTCCGCGCGGGAAACAGTACGACGTGACATTTCAACTGGAAGGAATGTGCATTGAAAAAGCAGCGAAAAAGTACCTGAAAAGAATGATGGAGGAGGGCCTGGAAGGGAAAAGTATACCTGAGAGCGAGTATGAAGTGCTCCGGGAATTTGTGGAAACAGCAGATTTCAGAACTCTCAGAAGCAGTTACCCGGTGCTTGATGGGAGCAAATCGGTGAAAGTGAAACTTTTTCAGAAGAAGCAACGTTTATATATAAAGGTGGAGGAGACAGACGGTGGGGTTCAGGAGATTCCTGTTTTGAAAAAAAAGACTTGACAGGGAGGGTGTTGATAAATATTAGAATGTGTATATGTGTTTTGTGTGAAAACATACCTTAGGGGGTGAAGCATGAGAAAAGTAAGTATTTTCATGGCGGTTGCCATGGTGCTGGTAATGGGTTGCGAAAAACTGGCAAAGGTAAAACAGGAAAATGCCACACCCGTGGCAACTGTTCAGGGCATTGTAACAGATGAATTCCAGTCTCCCATTGCAAATGCCAATGTGAAAATTTTGATAGAGGGAGTGTGGAGAGAGGGGTATGTGACCGACGAGCAGGGTGTGTTTGTTATTCCTGATATTCCAGCCGGATCTGTCTACACTGTGGAAATTGATGCTTCGGGTTATTTCACTGTACAGTTCTCCGTGAACGTGCCCCTTCCTTCCAATTTCTTCCCCACAGGCAATCAGGTCTTGGACCTGGGTAACATCATTCTTTTCCATGACAATGGAGGGTTGAAAGGGTGTTTTACCATCCAGTTGCCCAATGCGACCAATCCGTGGCCTGCAACAAATGCAACCGTTGTACTTACGGTTAATCAGCTTGGTTCTAACAGCGTGGTCATCACCGGCATTCAGGCAGATGCAAACGGGTGTTTTGACATTGCTCCTACATCCGGAAGGTTACCGGCATCCAGTTTTGGGAATGTAACGGTCAATATTCTTGCAGTGAAGCAACAGGAGTACGTTGTTGGAACAACCGGTAGTGTAACAGTGCCGTATTCCTGGACGCTCAACAACCTCCCTCTGACTCCCGATCTGACAACCTACCTGGGATACAATACCATGACGCAAAACTGTGCTTACGCAGGAAATCCGATTATTGTTAACCTCACCCAGAATTTTGACCGCTGCAACCCCATTGATGGATCGTGCCTCAAGAATTCCTCCGCGAACAATTCCGGAACCGGAATTACCGATAACAAGGTGATAAGGCTGAACGTAAAGTTTGACCAGGTGATGGATATGAGCACTTCTCCTAACTTCAGTTGCGATGGATGCGCAGGAGTTGTCACGTGGGGCTGGTACTGGTCGAACGATTTTGAAGGATACTTTCTCATTGAATTCGTCGCAGGCTCTGATGACTCGGGCCAGGCATATAAGATTACAGCCAATGGCAGCGCTGCTAACTACTGTGGCAACCTCTTGCAGACATACAACGGCGTTTTTAAATGAGACGGACCCAGTGCTGTCGTGAAAGCGCCTAAGCTGATTCCTGTAGTGATTGTTTTTGCGCTGGTGGGAGGATTGCCTCCCACCAGTTTTTCTGCATGGGCAAAAACGAAGAAGCCCAGATCTAAGGTCAGATATGTTGTGGTGGATGGAGAGAGGTGGAGTGTTGCTGTTAAAAACAGGGTTTTTAAGGTAAGGGTTGAGGGGCCTGCCCGTGTAGAGGTGCGTGTGAGAGCCCTTGCATCCCGTAGGAAGATGAAGAACAGGCCGTTTAACGTGAAGCTTGCGACACCTGAAAAGCGGATGAATTTAAACGTACCCGTTTTGGAAGTACCCGCGGGTATTCGTTATGCAGGTTTGAAGCGTTCTGTTCCAACACGCGCTATTTCCCTTATAAAGGACGTTGATATACCCGCCGGAATGCATGTTATCTCGCTGGTCCCGGAACGGACATGTCTTGTACAGGTAAAGGTCAGAAAGGTACCTGCTCGCAAGAGAGAAGCACCGTCAGTGACTGCAGAAAAGAAAGGTTCTTTTCTCAACGTCAAAGCAGGCGCAGGCCCGTTATATTTTTCCCAAACAGGCTTCACATCTCCGGGCTTTAACCTGTGGGGCCAGGTGTATCTCCGTTCATTTTCTCCCCGGTTACAACTGGGAGGAACCATTGAGTACATGTTTTATCAGGCCGCGTACTTTTACCAGGACCCCGCCACAGTATCTTTTTATCCTCGCACTGCAGTGGTCAACGAGAGTCGAATAACGTTTTCTGCCACGGGTGATGTGTCACTTGTACGGTCTTCCACGTTTAAATTTTCACTTGGTGGAGGATATACAGGAGATTATTTCCTGAACAATTTTTCGAGAATTAATTTTCAAGGCATTGTTGCCCGGGGGAGGGTATTTCTGAATGTGAGTCCCACATGGATATTTAACACGGGCGCATCTGTGGCATTTCGTCTTGGAGGTACATCCTACACGCCTGCATTTGAAGGTTTACCGCGCCTGCGTGTACGTGTTCCTCTTGTACTGAGCATTCCTCTTCGTTGGAACAATGTGAACATGCGGGTGGGTTATCGTTTTGAGTATCTGGATTTTGAATACAGTAGTCGGTTCTACAATGTGTTGATGCTGGCCCTGGCCATTTAGATAGAAACGTAAAGAACGGCTCGCACGGATTATTTTATTTGTTTTTTCGAAGCTTCGATAGTGAGAGGTTAGAGAATTGCAAGTACCCCTTCTGCAGCGTGATACCCTGCAGCCATAGCGGTGAGCATGGGGTTGACTCCCGTGGGATAGGGAAAAATGCTGGTATCAGCAACAAATATTCTTTCACTGTAACGGAGTGACAGATCAGGTCTCACCGGATAACGCTCGGGGTTCTCTCCCGCACAGCATGTGCCCTGTGGATGGGCGGAGTATATGAATCCCTTCCCTTTTCTGAAAGAGATCGTATGTTCGTTTATTTCTTTTTCTCGTCTGTAACGAATACCACCAGATGCGAGGATTACCACTTCCTTAGCACCTGAACGCAGCAATCCCCGAGCACATATAGCCACACCTCTGACAATACCTGTTTCGTCATCCGGAGCGAGATTGTAGAAAGGAAAGGGCCGATCGGCCCAGTGCGTGATAAAGCCCGAATGTGAATCGTATCGCTGAACAATAAACATGCTCATGTGACGGTACCTTTTCATGAGCTGCAGGTGTTCGGCGGGAGTGCCGGGTAATGCCACAGAGGTTGTTACCGGTAGCAGAAACATGCTTTCTATAACACATCCTGTTTCTTCAAAGAAGCTGTCGCAGTAGCCCTGCATTGGTATTCCGTCAAATCCATCCACAGTTTCTTCATGAATTCCAAATACAATGGCTGTGGGGTGTGTATAAAATCCTTTTCCTATACGCCCGTGTGGGTCTGGATGATCTGACATAAAAAGCAGCAAAGGGGTAAAGAGAGCTCCACATGAGATAACAACGGTACGGGCGGAGATGTGAAAGTAGGATATAGGAGAACCGTACTGGTCAATGAGTTGGCCTTTCACGTGGACGCGGCCATTCCTTTCTTTTACTTCTGTAGCTTTTGCACCACAAAAGACTGTCAGGCCATTTTTCAACCCCTCAGGTATAAAGGTCATATCTGTTGACCTTTTCTTAAATGTAGGGCATCCGGTAATGCATGTGCCGCAACCGTCACATCCAGGAGCATTTCTGCGCATGAGCTCGGGGGTGCCACCTGCTGCTTTCATGGCTTCCATGAAAATTTCACCGTTGCGATTGAGCATGTTCTCCGGTACTGGTCCTACTTTAAGTAGCTGTTCAATATCATCGTAATATTCGTCGAGTTTTTTCTCGGCCCAGCCGAGTCCTGCTTTGATCCATTTTTTTCGATGCTTTTGCGGCATCCTGAGAGCGCACGCCTGGTTGATGCGGGATGCTCCTCCTAAGGTCCGGCCCATAAGTACGGGTATGGGGGGATCGCCCATTGCTGCTGTAAGTCCGCCATCCCGGTAAAAGTGTATAAGAGCAAATGCTTCATCTCGTCCGTGGTATGTATATGAATGGTGCCAGCCTTCCTCCAGGAGGTACACTTTTTTACCAGCCATGGCCACCCGATAGGCACACGCTGCTCCTCCTGGTCCTGACCCAATTATTACTGTATCAGGTGTGGTATCAATAAAGGGGTGTTTGATAGTAAATGAGTCAAGAATCACAGTAAGTTTTTATTACACCAATTTCCCCAGAATATCCATAAATTCGGAAATTGTGGTGCTGTGTTTGTCAAATTTAAACATTGACTGCAGCCGGTTCATGATCCCGTCCGCTGAAATAAAGTCGGCAATAAGTGTTACTTTCGCAAGCGAGAGAGAGGAGACGACCTTTCTTATGCGAAAACCTGCTTCTATTTCAGCATGAAATTCTGATGCAAACGCTGTTGTTACAGAACGCAGGTCACTTTGACCTCTGTGAAAAACGCGCATGAGTTCACAAGCGAGAATTTCTGCGGATTTCATCCCGAACGATATGCCGCCGCCGGTGGTGGTTTTGACAAGTCCCGCCGCCTCTCCTGCAAGGGCAATGCGCCCTTTCGCAGCAAGGGGAGAAAGTCCCTGATTGATACGTCTTTTGAGAGGGCGAAAGTTTTTCTCGTTTCCGTTTATGTTGTGGCGCCTCAGGAATTCTTTAAATACTGCAAGAGGGGCATTGCCGGGTGTGAGTATACCTGTGCGGTATTGTGATTTTTTTTCAGGGATGATCCAGCCAAATCCCGACCCGAGTAATGATGGAGCATAATATACAAGCGTGTATTCGTCCTTCCATAAGCCCGGTAGTATCTGGTGAAACCCTGTGAATTGAACAGGTGGAGGCTTGAGCCCTGAACGCACTGCGAGCGTATTATCTGAGCCTGTAGCAAGCACTACAAAACGAGCCTTTATCAATTTCTGGCGCTCCTGATGGCGATATGTAATGTACACACAATGCTTGTTCTCAAGAACTCCTTCTGTACGCGCCTCTGTAACGATTTTTGCTCCATGGCACAGCGCACGCTGTTCTAAGTGATGATTGAAGCCTTCTCTGTCGATGATTACACCTGCGGAATGGCTGATATCAACAAAGTATTCTTTCCCATTTTCCAGAAGCACCTTTACGCCGCCCATTTTTTTTCGTATTAAATGGGCGGGAATGTCGTACTCGTGTACGGTATTGAGGCTGATGACGCCTGCACATGCGACATCGGAACTCACACTCTTTTTTCGTTCAATTACACATACTTCCAGACCCTTTTCTGCCAGCAGTCCTGCAAGGTGAAGTCCGGTTGGGCCTGCTCCGATAATGACAACATCATAAAGTGACGAAGGAACTGTAACCATTGAGTATAACCTCCGCTGCTTGTTCAAAATTTTCACAAATATGGTCAAATACTTCACGAGCATTCTTCTCATCCGGAGTTTTGGGACCTGTTTTCACAAGGATTGTTGTAACTCCTGCCCTCTTTCCTGCGAGTCCGTCTTCGATGCGGTCGCCAATCATAAAGGAATTTCGAGGGTCAGCGCCTGCATCTTTTAACGCTTTTTCCACCAGCAAAGGAGAAGGTTTGCGACACCTGCACCCCTCATCGGGAGTGTGGGGACAGAAGTAAAAGCGGTCTATGGTGATCCTGTACTTGGACAGAAGCATGCTCAATGCTTCATTGAAACAGTGCATCTCTTTTTCTGTATAAATGCCGCGACCGATCCCCGACTGATTGGTCACTACTGTAAAACGAAATCCTGCTCTTTGCAACAAAATTAATCCTTTTATAACTCCGGGTAAAACTTGAAGTTCTTCTACCCTGTACGTGAACCCCGTATCTTTGTTAATCGTGCCGTCTCTGTCGAGGATAACAAGCTTCTTCATGTGGATTCCTCTATGTGTTCGTCAATGTAACGGCACAGTGCATGTATGAGGAATAGATGGGCTTCCTGTACAAGCGCCGTTTCTTCCGAGGGCACGCGAATGATATGCAGACCCCTTGGACATCGCGTGCGCTCTGGTTGAAAACTGTGACCGGTAAAAAGTGCGGTTTTCATTTGAAGTTTTCCTGCTTCTTCCAGTGCCATCAGTATGTTGGGGCTTCTACCAGAGGCGGAAAAAGCAATAAGCATATCCTCTGGATTACCCAGTGCTTTTATCTGAACGGCAAATATTTGTTCATAACTTTTATCATTAGCAACTGCCGTGATTATCGCGGGGTCTGTGGAAAGGGCTATGCATGGAACGTGTTGCCTTTTCCTTTGAAATCTCCAGACAAGCTCTGACGCAAGGTGAGATGCCTGAGCAGCGCTGCCTCCATTTCCACACGTGAGAATTTTCCGGCCTTTGAGAATTGTCTCGAGCACAGCATTGCATAGTGTTGAGAAATCTTCTTCTATGCAGGAAAGCTGTTGAATTACGTTTATGTGATTGTTTATCAGGTGCGTCAATTCAAGATTTTTCATTTTTATTTTCTTTCGTGTCATTTAAAGTAAAAATCCACAATCGGCCTTAATGCTTCTACAGTACATAAATTATGATGGCATTTTACCTCAGCTGCCTTTTCTCCTGCCATGTTTATTGCGCGGGCAAAGCTGGCTCCCCGGGGAAGCTGTACTTTTGCGCTCTGGAGGCCTTCGGCAAATCCGGGGAAGAGTATCCGGAGCCTGAAAGCATTATTTGTGGGCATGAGTGATGTGGCGATCCCATCGCCGTACACGGAAACAAACCCGTTTTCTTTCTCTGGTGCTGAATACATACCGAGTAATTTTTCGTATGCAGGTTCTCCGTTAAAGGCTATTGCGGCTTTCCATGCCGCTACATGATCGAATGTCTGACGGGGCACGATGCGAAGGGTGCGCGTGTAGGTTCCGGAACTCGAGGCATAAAATGTGGGCACGGTGAGAAGGCGGCACTTTTCCAGGCTCACGTTTCTCAGGATTACCGCTTCTATACTTCCGTCTTCCTCGTAATGCCAGGCCTGAATGCCCCGGTTGAGGATCAGCACGTTTCCATCTGCATTTCCAAAGGCAACCCATTCTGATGACGGCCAGAAGGTGGGGTTGAATATTTTTTGGGACACTCGCTTGACCTGTCCAAAAGGAGCTGAAAACCACGCCTCGTCCACAGGTGATTGTACAGATAGCTGGAGCGTGACCGTTGTCCCTTCATAGGCCCGGCCCGAAACTTCCAGGTCCAGGTATTTCTGGTAAGCATAAAAATGATATTCAACCGTTACACCAAGGTCCTGATACTCGATTTTTACTGTAATGCGGCTTTTTCCTGCCTTGACCGTTATATTTTGCTGTGCTTCTGAGGGTTTCTTTGAGAGCTGAAATGTGCAGCCTTCCATCTCGTGCCCGAATTCCCAAGGTCCTCCATCATCCTTGTAAGAGGCGGGATAGAACGAGCTGTCACCAAGATACTCATGACCTTCAGAGTCTTCAAGTGACCTGAGGGCCCAGAAAGGCTCGGAGGTGAATTCGGCTTTCAGGTAAGGGGTGGATACGCGGATTTCGTTATATGAGGCTGAGGTGGAAGGAGAACCATTACGGTAGTAGGTGATGGTGATGGGAGAGGGTACAGTGGTTGCAAGAAGTTTGACTTTTTTATAACCATACGCAGGGACGTCAAGTACATCAGCTTCGTATATATTGGCAAATGTGCCGCTCGTGGTTTTTACTGAGTAACGGTAATCTGCTGGTACGGTAACAGAAGCCCCGTTTACGTAAAATGTGGCAGCGGTGAATTGTGACAGTTCCTGACCCTGGGAATACGTGATTAACTGAGCATGTATTGAGGAAGTAACTCCCGCGGGATTAAACACGACCGCTTCGTTTCCCACAGGTGAAAGTTCTATCCATCCGCTGGTGGCAAGGCGCGAAAGAAAGTGACGGGCTGTTTGGGAAGCTAAGGAGTTCAGGTTTTCCAGCCAGGGGAGTTGCTCGGTTTCAAACACAGGGTCCGGACTTGTGCCTGTAATAAAATCGTGGTGATTCGTAAAGGAGTTTTTCCACCACAAATCCTTTATTTCTTCGGCGCGGTCTTCACGTGAAGCCGCTCCGAAAAAGATCGCCTCTGTTCTCAATGCCTCCATGGTCAGGAGAAGGTAAAGGTTTTCACGCGCCATGTCCTTGATTTCCGGCCTTGAGGCGTAAAACCCCATAAAGTATGGATTGAGATCTGCTGTCATTACCGGGATCTCATCCCTGTGTTCCCACACGAGCTCCCCGTAATCCTGAAAAGAGGCAAGCACAACATAGGTTCCTGTTGAGGGGTACCGGTACTCGTTCCACCATTTTACGTACAGGTCGAGTCCTTTTTTGGGCATTTCAAAATCACATCCTATGGGAATAAATATGTAGGGCGTGGGTGATAGGGGTTGCATGAGATTGATAAGGTGTTGCATTTCTTCGAGTACCAGTTTTTTGTTGGTGGAGCCGGGCGTGAATACGTTGTTTACCACTGATATTGGTACCCCGCTGTCAATGCTTCCACCGAGGCAGTAGAGATTGTAAGGCATCCAGTGTGCGACGACCTCTCCACCCATGGGACCACGCCACAGAAAATCTGCAGAACCTGAATTTTTCAGGATCCATGCGGTGGAATATGGAACGGGGTCAAGGGACTCAAGTCCCATTACCTGCTGGATAGCCTCGTCCAGTTCGGAAGTGGTACCGTCTATTCGCGCGAAGGCGACTGATCTGTAACCCATGTAGGAAAGAATATCCGGCAGGGTTGGGGTATGGCCGAATGAATCGGGGAGCCACGCTGCGGATATGTTTACCTTTTCTATGTGTTCTGCAAGCCACTGCATTCCCATTTCGTAGTCCATGAGGAGGGACTCACCGGAAGGAAGCAGTGTATCTGGAGATGTAAATCCTCCTCCTATTATGCGGAATTTGCCTCTCGCAACAGCACTTTTAAGTACGTCCCGGTATTCCGGGTGGTCTTCGTAAAACTTTTTCAAGAAGGCAAGAATGCCTGCTGTGTAGACATAATTGCTACGCGTATTTACCAGCTCCAGTGCGCTGATATATATGTTTTCGACGACTTTTTCGTAGTAGTCTTCAAATGTCATGAGCCAGTCCGGATCAAGATGAGCCGTCTGCTGGAGGATTACAACGGTTTTCGCACTGTCGGGAACGCCGAGCCGATGCCTGATTTCTTTTTCCTTGCCGGTGCCGCCGCATGATGAAAGGAGAAGGAGAGTCACGAGAGCTGAAATTCCATATTTGATTTTCATTTTCTCACGTACCTTCCATCACCTGTTTTTTCTATGAGCCCTTTTTTCAACAACCTTTGCATGTGTTTTTCTATCATCTGGGCCTCCATAAAGTTAATCATGAAATCATTTTTCATGCCGCTTTTACCGTATATAGGGTGCAGGTTGAGCAGAGAATTCAAATCCATCGGCTTTTTCAAAAGTTCCAGAAACATTTCATCCCTTTGCTGAATGATATTTTGATACCGCCGAATTTCTTCTTCCAGTTCCTCTGCGTAAACCACCCATCTTTCGTGTGCGGTTACCACGTATCGTGGTGACATTTGGCGAATTTTTTCGAGGGTAGCAATGAAGTCTTCTATACTGGAACAGGCGTTTCCGTACCAGGGTCCGAAGTCGGTAAAGTCCACGTCGGCGGTGAAGAGCAGGTTGTATTCGGGAATGAGGAAACCTGAATGACCTTTTGTGTGGCCGGGCAGATGTACGACCTGCAGAGTGACAGACCCAAGGGAGAAGGAGTCTCCGTCTTTGTAAAAGTTGTGAACTTCCGGCATGCGCCAGCTACGGCTTTCCAGACGCTTAAACCATTGAGTTTCGTAAGGTGACCCCAAAATTCCTGTATGTTGGGCCAATCCTTCAATACCGGAGAAAGCGAGCCGGTCTGGTGCCGGTGCATAGAATTCACAGTGAAAGAGCTGGTGATACCTGATATGGTCAGTGTGATAGTGGGTGAAAAGTAACATTTCAGTTCGAGAAGTAATTGCTTCTATTGCACTCCGGGATGAATGGGGGTCAACGACAACTACTCTGTCTTCTCCGATGACGAGTGTATTGCAGTAAGGGTACCGCCCCGTGTTGTCTCCCCTGAGTATGAGCAGACCGGGAGCCTCTATTTTCTCCTCCGATATAATGAGTTCACCATTGTGTACAGCGGTTCTGCACATCATTTTTCTCCCGGGGTATAAGCAATCCCTCTCTTTTCAAGCGCTTCTTTCCACGCTTCAACCATTCTTTCATCTATATCTACAAAAATGATGTCCAGGTTTTCAGGTTGAACCTCGCTGATTGCTTTTATCATAGCATTTGCAGAGTCTGCATGTGAAACACCTCCAACACCTGTGCCCATTCCCGGGACGGCGATACTTTTGAACCCGTTTTCGACCGCTACCCGCAACGCAGCCGCTGTGGCTTTCTTGATTTTTTCGGGTGTTGACGGCATGGCCGGTTGTTCCATCGTAGGGGCATGTATAATACCTTTAAAGGGAAGTGACCCTGCTGTTGTCAGTACTGCCCGGCCTACAGGCGTGGGCCCCTTTTTCACGGCTTCCTCTTCTATCTCTTTGCCACCAGCGCGTTTTATTACCCCTGCAACACCACCCCCCATGTAACCCATGGAATTGGCGGCATTGACGATAACGTCCGCTTCAACCTCCAGGATGCTCCCTTTAACAACCCTTATTTTCATTGCACGGACCTCCTCAACTCTTCAAGTTTGTCACGGGCAGCGCCCGATTTCAAAACTTCTTCCATTAAGGCCAGGCCGTCTTCCAGCGAAGCGGCGAGACCTGCCGCCAGTGCAGCGAGACCTGCATTGATAAGGAAGAATTCTACGCGTGCAGGTTGCCCCTTTCCTGATAGTAAATCAATGATGACCTCTGCACTTTCACCGGGAGATCGAACCCTCAGTTCTTCAATGTCGCGTTTTCTGAATCCGTACTCTTCGGGCCTGATGGTGTATTCGTTTTCAATGCCTTCGATGCGGGACCATACAGTTGACGGCCCTGTAACAGAGGCTTCGTCAAGGCCACTGCCGTGAACTATCAGGAGTCGCTGGAAAGGGATATGCGAAGCTGCTTTAAAGATTTTTTCTGCGGTGTAACCGTCGAATACCCCGATGAGCTGACAGGTAGCACCCGCTGGATTGGTCAGAGGGCCCAGTATGTTGAAGATCGTTCTTGTGCCGAGAGATCGTCTTACCGGCATGGCGTGCTTCATGGCAGGGTGATAAAGCGGGGCGAATAGAAATGTATATCTGTACTCGTTGAGCTGGCGCGCAGCTTCTTCCGGAGGATTTTCAATGGGAACACCGAGAGCTTCCAGTACATCCGCGCTGCCGGTGCGTGAAGACACTGACCGGTTCCCGTGTTTGGCCACCTTTGCTCCCGCTGCAGCCAGAGCTATGGACACGGCTGTGGATACGTTGAATGTTCCTGTGCCGTCTCCCCCTGTTCCACAGGTGTCGCATACTGTAAACTCGCCGGTGTCCACTTTAAGTGCTGCATTCCTCATTGCCATAGCTGCTCCCGCAATCTCATCCGGACTTTCCCCTTTCATTCGCAGGGCAGTGAGCACAGCAGAGATTTTTGCCTCGTCCAGTTCTCCTGACATGATAGAGGAGAACAGGTCTCTGGATTCTGTGAAGGAAAGATTTTCTTTGTTAAAAAGTTTTTCAAGGATTTTTGAAAATTCCATCTTTATCGCTCCTGAAGATATTTGCGAATGCGCTTAAAACCTTCTTTTATTTTATCTTCAGAAACAGAATATGAAAAACGTAGATGCCCTTCCGAAACTTCGCCGAAATCCACGCCGGGTGTCACTGCGACATGAGCTTTTTCCAGAAGTTCAAAAGCTCCTTCCAGGGAGCGGGGGAAAAGTTTTTTTACATTAACGAGAAAGTAGAAAGCTCCGCTTGGACGATATCTCACTTCAAACCCCGTATTGATCAACTCTTCGTACATGATGTCTCGACGTTTCATGTATTCATGTTTAACTTTTTCTACAAAATTTTTACCTTCTCTCAAAGCAACAATCCCTGCGTGCTGAACAAAGGCATTGGTGGAGATAAAAAAGTTTTGCTGCATTTTCTGGACGGCGTCGAGGTAGGGCCTGGGAACGATGAGGTAGCCCAATCTCCAGCCTGTCATGGCATAGGCCTTGGAAAATCCGTTGACCACAAAGGCGTCTTCTGAAAAGCACAGGGCCGAAGTAACCTCGGTTCCGTAGTTGAGACCGTGATAGATCTCGTCCGAAATGATCGTGGGGCCGAGGTTGCAGATTTCCTTCAACACATCTTCCGGAATCACTGCTCCTGTTGGATTGGCCGGTGAGTTGATGATAATGGCACGCGTGCGAGGTGTAATATGTTTTTTGAGCAGCGAGGGGTTGGGTATATATCCTTCATCCTCTCGTAATGGTACACGCCGGATCTTCCCGCCCAGAAATCTGACAAAGTTGTGATAACATGGATATCCAGGATCGGTGATAATAACTTCTTCATTTTCATTGAGAAGGCAGCCGAATGCCAGCAACATGGCAGGTGATGTTCCAGGCGTGACCACCACACATTCAGGGTCCACATGGACACTGTAGGTGGTGGCATAATGGCGCGCAATTTCCTCCCTTAATTCCTGAATTCCCAAACTGTGAGTGTAACGTGTCTCACCTCTTTCTACAGCTTCCCGTAATGCGATGACCACCTCTGAAGGTGTATCGAAGTCGGGTTCTCCCACTTCCATGTGGACAATATCCACCCCCTGTTTTTCCAGCTCCTGGGCTCTCTCGAGAACGTCCATCACTTTAAAAGTGGTCATATGCTTAAGATGGGCTCTCATGATTTCTGGCCTCCTTAAAGACTCTCATGTGCACGTTTTACTATATTTTTATACTTTACTCTCGTCTGTGGCCGTAATATAAAAAGCACAATCTGGGGAGGAGGGACAAATGATCAGTATGTGGGCTCTACTGGCATCTTCACTTCTTGTTGCCACTCCCTCGTTCAACGTGAACGGTGATGCGCGTTTGGCCGGGGGTTACATTTCTCATCCATCGGCTGTGGAACCTGCCGGTGGTGGAGAAGGGGATAAACGCTTTGTAGAAATGCGCGTAAGGGTTGATCCTGAAATACACTTTTCTTCTTCGCTCACGCTTCATGTATCAGCAGATATTGCTTCCAATATTCATTACGGAAGTACCGGTTTTAATTCTACAGGTGACAGTGTGAATTTTTATCTCCGCAGGGCTTATATCAAATGGCGTACTCCTGTGGGATTACTGGAAATAGGGCGGATGCCCAATCACTGGGGACTTGGTGTTTTTGTTAACAGTGGAGACGGTTATGATACCCCTTTCGGAATAAAACGTTATGGTGACACGGCAGACAGAATTGTCTTTGCAACCAAACCCCTCGGGCCGGAGTCGCACCTGATCGTGGCAATTGGTTACGATAAAGTATCGGAAGAAAGGATTATTAACCCGCAGGATGACGCAGATGACTGGCTGGCCGTGCTTTTTTATAAAACACGCACGGTTGAAACGGGCACATATGCCGTCGTTCGTGTCCAGAACAGTACGCGCACAAAACTTTTTATCCCTGATTTTTTTGCGCGTGTACATTTGCCCGGCGAAGCTGTAGGTTTAAACACTTTGCGGTTCCTGAGATTTGAGACAGAGGCGGTTGTAATTATGGGGAGTACGCAAGCCGCTCCTTCGGTCAATGATGGTTTGATAAAAAGAGATGCGTTTATGGTTGGCGCTGCCGGGCGTTTTTCGGCAGGTGTTGGAAACTGGGAAGGAACTGTAGAGGTGGGGTTCGCTTCGGGTGATGCCAATCCAGGAGGAGGGAAACTGACAGCGTTTACCTTCAACCCTGATTACAATGTCGGCATTCTTATGTTCGAAGAAACGCTGGCCTACCTCACAGCTCATACTGCGGAGAGGGTCCTGGCAAATACTGCTTCAAGTCCAGAGATCAAATTGTTTAACACCAGGGGTGGTGTAACTAACGCGATTTACGTAAATCCACGGGTTGTGTGGAATGCACTTTCCGGAAGATTGTGCATAAAAGGAGGCCTGCTGTACGCCTACGCACCGGTGGAAATGGTGGATCCTTACACGAGCCTTATCCTCAGCGGTGGTTCGGCAACAACATTTGATGGCTCTCCGGCAGGTCGAAACTACGGGTATGAGGTGGACCTTGCCGTCCGCTGGAATATTGCAAAGGGTTGGTGGGTGGAAGGTGAAGGAGGCCTGTTCTTTCCCGGAGACCTTTTCGGTGAGAACCCGGAGGCAGTTTCCGGTGTAAATTTTTACGCAGTTCTCGAGTTTTGATGAGGACGCTTTTTTATTACCACCCGGATTTCCTGGAACACAATCCTGGACGTGGCCATCCTGAAAGGCCCGAGCGTTTGCGTGCAATTATTGATGGTCTAAAGGACAGCTCGCTGGATCAGCAGGTTGAGTGGGTGGAGCCCCAGACAGTGGATCCGTCATATTTAAAAGGTATTCATAGTGATGAATATGTAGAGCGCATTCTCGCCCTTGACGGTTGCAGTACAGCTCTTGACCCTGATACTGTCGTTTCTCCTGGAAGTGTCCGCGCGGCTCTCAGGGCTGCTGGTGCTGCCGTTGAAGCGGCGAAGGCTGTGCTGAGCTCCTCCCGGACTGTAGCATTTTGTGCGGTGAGGCCTCCAGGGCACCATGCCGAACGAAATCGGGCCATGGGATTCTGCCTGTTCAATAATGTGGCGATTGCTGCGGATCGCGTGATTACAGAGGGACTTGCCAGGCGTGTGGTTATTTTTGATCCTGATCTTCACCACGGTAACGGTACTCAAAATGCCTTTTACAGGCGCAATGATGTTTTTTATATTTCCATTCACAGGTATCCTTACTACCCTGGTACTGGAGCTATTTCTGAAACAGGAGAAGGGGAAGGGCAGGGTTTCACTGCCAACGTACCTTTGCCCGGAGGGATGGGTGACGATGATTATATGTTTGTTGTCATGGAGCTTGTATTACCTGTGATGGAGAGTTTCAGGCCCGAACTTTTACTTGTCTCGGCAGGCTTTGACGCGCACGTATCGGATCCGCTTGGTGATATGAGTGTAACCGAAAGCGGATTTGTCGGCATGTATTCTCGTATCATGACGAAAGCGCTGGAGAAAAACATAAAGTGTGCCTTTATTTTAGAAGGCGGCTACGACCTTTACGCCCTGCGAAGCAGCGTCTCGTCGATACTCGAGACTCTTATCGAAGAAAAGTTTGAACACTCACACGAAATACGCCCCTGCCAGGAGGTTCAGGAAATTGTAGATTTTGTGATTGAACGTCTCCGCATTTGAACCCAGGAGAAGCTATGGGTCGCTGGGAGGAAATACCGGTAACAGCCGATGTTGCTGTGGAAGTGGAAGGGGAAAACCTGAAGGATCTTCTTCTTACCGCTGCAGAAGCAATGATATCCCTGATGTTTGGTCACCCTGCCGTGGCTGAAGACAGGTCAGAAGTATTTGATACATCAGGTGAAGATATGGAGGCCCTGCTCGTAAATTTTCTCTCTGATCTTCTTTACGTTGTGGAGACGAAATCACTGGTGCCGGCAAAAATAGAACTGGTAAACACGGGGCGGTTCTCTTTTCGTGCGAAAGTTACAGGTGAAAGATTCGATCCTGAAAAACACACTCTGGAATGTGAAATCAAGGCTCCTACATATCATAATTTATTTGTTAAAAAAGAAAACGGTCGGCTCAGGTGCCGCATACTTTTTGATGTGTGAGCTCTCTTGATAACCCTGCTGGTAGATGATAAAAAGCCTTTGTTAGCTTTTGGGAGAGAAGGGTGAGCAAATTTTACAGAGATCTTTAAAGGAGTGAGTCATGCTTGACGTTGTAAGGCGGTATGCCAGTTCATGGGGGGTGAAGATTCTTTACCTTCTTATTGCTGTATCTTTCTTCATAGGATTCGGCATTCTTTCTTCCGCGCGCTCCTGTTTTTATGGTGGCGGCGGAGTCGTTGCTGTTGTGGACGGCGAGGTGATCAGCGTACGGGATTTCACCCGGGCCTTTTACCGGTACATTGAACAATTGCAGAAAAAGAAGGGGTCCGAACTCAGTAAAGAGGAGGTGGAAGATCTAAAAATGCGGGTGGTGAACGTGCTCGTGAATAGAAATCTTCTGAAGCACTATGCCATGAAACTCGGTATTACCGTCAGTGACGACGAGCTGGCGAACTTTATTGCCAGAACCTTCAATTTTTTTGATGCACAGGGACGTTTCGACAGGCGCCGGTATTTACTTGTACTGCGTGAAAACCGCCTCTATCCCGACGAATTTGAGAATCAGGTGAGAGAGGAACTGTTCATTCAAAAGCTTGATCGATTCCTCGCTGCATCACTTGAGCCGACTGACGCGGAACTCTGGCTTTATTATAAGCGCGAAAATGAAGCCGTGAACCTTGGATTTGTCGCTTTCAATCCTTCTGACTATCGCAAGCGTGTACGCGTTACCCGGAAGGAGCTGAAAACGTTTTACGAGAGCAACCTGGAGAAATATCGTTACGCGCCGCGGCGGGTGGTGAAATTTGTCCTGTTTCCCTGGAAGCGGTACACGGAGGGAATAAAACTCACAGACAAGGATATACGCAAGTACTATGAGGATAATTATTCTCGTTACAACGAAGCTTTCATGTCTGTGAAAGAAAAGGTGCGTGCAGATGTGTTGAAAGAGCGCGCTCTGAAAAAAGCCTTCGAGGAGGCCACACGAGCCCGCACGATGATAGAGGAAGGAAAAGATTTTAACGAAGTGGTGAACGCCTTGGGGCTGGAGCTGAAATATACGGTACCCTTCCAGATACCGCCTGCGGAGGACATTCCTGGCATAGAAGATGATGCCTCATTTGCAGAGAAGTTCAAAGACCTGAAAGAAGGGGAAGTTGCGCCGGTGTTCAGACTCGGGGATGCTTACTATCTCTCGGCAGTGGATCATATTCTTCCCGAAGAGACGGCACCGTTTGAAAATGTCATTAACAGGGTTAAGGAAGATTACATTATTACAAGGTCAAAAGAACTCGCAGAAAACAGCGCGAGAAAGTTTATAGAGTACGCACGTGCAAAAGGTTTGAAACGTGCACTTCGCCGTTTCAGGCTCAAACCTTCTGAAACAGGCGAATTCGACGTGAACGCCTTTTCAATCCCCGGCATTGGTATTTCGACGGAGATATTCAGTGCAGCTTTTATCAGTCAGGACAAAGGCAAGCCCCTCCAGAAGCCCTTTTATGCAGGAGGCACTTACTATGTGGTGTGGATAAAGGAACGCAAAAGAGCAAACCGACTGGACTTTGAAAAGAATAAAGAGGAATATCGCTCAAAACTTTTGCAATTCAAGCTCAACATGGCAAGGATGACCCTGCTGTATCAATTGAGACAGCGTGGCAAGTACACGATTTACAGTGATGTGCTTGAAAAGATTTCTTAGTCTTGCGTGCTTTTTAGTTTTTCTTGTTCCCCTGTGCGTTCAGGGTGGGGAAAACGATGATGCCGCACTCCTTTACAAACGTGCAATCGAGAAACTCTATGGCAAGAAATTGCTTAACGTGCTCCCTGCAGAGGACCCGGACGGTGCCATCAGGCTTTTTGAGCGCATCATAGACAACTACCCCTCATCGGAATATGCACCACTTGCAGAACTCGGCATAGCGGAAGCGTACCTCAGGAAAAGTGATCCTTACATGGCCATTGAAAAATTCAAGGAATTTATAGAGAGGCGTCCGGGACACCCCCGTTATCCATACGCCCTTTGCAAGATAGCCGAAGCCTACCAGTCTCTTCTATCTTCCATTGACCGTGACCTCACACCTGCCGAGAATGCACTTTTTTACCTGAGGGAATTGAAGGTCAAGTATCCCACCTATACCGAATGTGGTGATGTTGATAAAAAGATAACCCGCCTGCGTTCAGTGCTTGCTTCACGTGAGGTTTATGTGGCCAGGTTTTATCTCAAAAGAGGAAACATCCTTGCTGCACGAATACGCCTGCGGGGCGTAATTGAAAATTACAGCGATACACCCCTCAAAAAGGAAGCTGAAAAATTATTGCGGGAGATAGAAAAGAAGTTGGCTCGAGTAAAGTAACCCTCGTGGCAAACCTGTGGACATTTCACGAGAGCGATTTCCGGGGGATTCTATCGTTGTTGGGGTGTTTTTTGTTCTGGTGCAGTAAGAAATGCATAAAGCGAGATTTTCGATGAAGAGGCCGACTGAAAAACTTGGCCTCAAGGAACTGGTGGCCATGGGTGTGGGGGGGATGGTCGGAGGGGGTATATTTTCGGTCTTGGGACTTTCTGCGGTACTGGCAGGGCATGCTGCTCCTGTGGCGTTTGCAATCGGGGGATTTATTGCGCTCCTTACCGGTGTATCATATGCACACCTGGGTGTAAGCTTTAAATCGGATGGAGGGAGCTTTACCTATTTCGAATACGCTTTCCACAACAGAAACGTCGCCGGAATAGGGGGCTGGCTTCTCGTATGTGGTTATATGGGCACCCTTGCTCTTTATGCCTATACGTTTGGAGCTTATGGCAGCGCCATGCTGGGATTGGGCAGGGAGAGTCTCATCCTCCATATTTTTGCTTCGGGAATATTGCTGGTGTTTTTGGGGATCAACCTTTACGGAGTCAGGGCTGCGGGAGGGACTGAAGACATTATAGTTGCTGTAAAAGTGTTGATATTGCTGGTATTTTGTGGTGCAGGTTTGTTCTCGCTGAAAGCAGGAAATCTTAAACCTTTCTTTAATCGAGATGCGGAAAATCTCCTGATGGGCGCAGCGCTCGTTTTTGTGGCGTATGAAGGATTTGAACTGATACCGAATGCTGTCAATGAAACCCGTAATCCAGCGCACGACCTTCCCAGGTCAATAATCATTTCGATTGGCATCACAACGCTTCTTTACATTCTCGTTTCACTTGTTGCTGTTGGAAATCTCACGTCAGCGGACATTCAGAAATACAAGGAGTATGCCCTTGCAGTCGCTGCGCGTCCAGCACTTGGAAAGAGGGGGTTTATGCTCATCAGCCTGGGCGCTTTGCTCTCAACAGCTTCGGCTATTAATGCAACACTATTTGGAACAGCCCGGCTGGGAAAGGTGATGGCTACTGAAGAATCGCTGCCCCGTGTTTTTTCCCATTCTGAGCGCACTCGCGATGTACCGTGGGTAAGCCTGGTGGTGATTACGTTATTTACCATGGCCTTCGTAAATACTGGTAACCTGACCGTTATTTCTTCATTTGCAAGCTCTACATTTTTGCTGATATTTGCCGGAGTGAACATGGCGGCGTGGAAGCTCAGAAAACGTGTGAAAGTTAATGCGTTTGCGTCCCTCCTGGGATTTTTGCTTGCACTTGTATCGTGGGGTGTGCTCATGATGTACCTGTGGAGATCTGATAGACAGAGCCTTTTGTGGATTGGCGTATCTTACTCGGCCATCGCTTTGGCGGAATTTCTCTTCAGCGAGAGGCGGGTTGTATTAAGTAGATAAATGATTACCGTTGTCATGTTCTCTCAGCCTGCTTTAGAGGGCCTGATTTTTACCGAACGCAACCAGGAACGCTTCTGTCGAAACTTTCCCGGGTGACTTTTTACTTGGTTAGGAATGCAAATTTGTTTTTGGAAGATATATGGTATACAATCGACCGCGTTGTAGAAAAATCGTGTCCAGGGAGGTTGCCGTGGCAAAAAGAGCTCAAATTTTCAAATGCGAGGTATGTGGACACATCGTTGAAATACTTCATTCAGGAAAGGGAACCCTGGTGTGTTGCAACCAACCCATGAAACTTTATGAAGAAAACGTAATAGATGCCGCAGTAGAAAAGCACGTACCTGTGGTGGAGGAGGTGGAGGGTGGCATCAGGGTAAAAGTGGGCAGCAGTCCGCACCCCATGGAAAGCAAGCACTATATCGAGTGGATAGAGGTGTTGTCTGGTACCGAGGTATGGAGGAGGCACCTGCATCCGGGAGAGTCTCCGGAAGCGGAATTTCACGTGGATCCGGCGGCGGAATTTACTGTGAGAGCATATTGCAACATACACGGACTATGGAGGGGATAAAATGCTGCGAGAAAAAGTTGAAGAAGCACTTAATGAACAGTTGAAATGGGAGTTGTACTCGGCCTATCTTTATCTTTCCATGGCTGCCTATTTCGAAAACCTGGACCTGAACGGTTTTGCCCACTGGATGAAGATGCAGGCCCAGGAAGAGCTCATCCACGCCATGAAATTTTTTGACTTCATCAGCGGCAGAGGAGGCAAGGTGAGACTTCAGCCGATAAAAGGACCGGAGACCGAATGGGAGTCACCGCTTGCAGCCTTTGAACACGTTTACACGCATGAAACCCACGTAACGGATAGAATCAACAGCCTCCTGGAACTGGCCATGAATGAAAATGACCATGCAACCGTCGCGTTTCTTCAGTGGTTCATCAGCGAGCAGGTGGAGGAAGAAGCCTCTGCGGACAGCATTGTAAAGAGGTTAAAAATAGCAGGCGGTTCCGGAGAGGGCCTGTTGCTTCTGGACAGAGAGCTGGCTCAACGTCCCGCGCCACAGGTGCCGGTAGAAAAAAAATGATCCTGCGCGGTTTTTATCGGTAAAAATTCGCGAAGCAATTCCAGACAACGGAAGATCAATGTTCTGAAGAGACGAAAATTATCACTCCAGTATTTTTGCATCCACGCGCATGAGAAGAGGTGTTTTGCCAGCCCTTTCAGCGCGGATGATCACGTAGCCCGCATCGCCTGGAATTTCAATTACCCCTTCAAATGCTTTTCCCCTGCGGGTCAACGGCACGGTATCAATGTATAAATTGGCATTTTTATCCCCCTCGACGTAAAGGCGGAACCGGTGCACGATGCTTTCGAGGGGATTCGTGTAAGTTCTTTTGATAAACCGTTTACCGAGAAAGACGAGGTATTTCACCTCCAGCTTAGGAAAAAAGAGCCGGTACTTCCATACGCGACGGCCGGCTTTTACTTCGATTTGTAATTTTTTCGGGGGCGTTTTCATGGAAAATGTTGTGCCTTGAACGATTTTTTGGCCGTTGACCTTCAGCCATTTTATGGAAGATCCGCCTTTCCCACCGATGTACCTGGTGCCGTTTACGTAGAAATAGCGTCTGTCACGGTCCACACCCACGTTTATTATGTACCGTCGCGAGATGGTGGCATAGATTCCCATGATTTCAGGACAACCGTCAACGTCGTTAACATCGTTGAAGGTTTCCTTTTTGTAAGGACAGTCGTCGCGCTCGTCGGGGATACTGTCAGCATCAGCATCGACCTCGGGACAACCATCGTCATCAGCCACGGCATCACGATCTTCGGAGAGACGGTAACACTTGTCGTTTACATCGGGTATGCCATCGTGGTCAGTGTCCTTGAGCGAGAAGGAAACAAATGAAATACCCATTCCGGCTCTCTGCCGGGGAGAACCCACGCCTTCTCCAAGCCCCACACCGTAAAAGAATTCTGCAATCCAGTTGCGGGCAAACCGGTACCTCAATCCAATGAGCAGTTCACTGTAGGTGTTCCACCGGGTGAACATTTTTCCCAGGTAGGTTTCTGCAATGATACCCACCGAGGCCGTGAATCCCCAGCTTTCGCGACCTGCAAGAATTTCGGCCGCAAGCCTTAATGAGTCGTCGTATACGGCGTTCAGAAGTTTCTCCTTTTTTCTCAGGCGCACGCCGCTTGATCCCACGAATTTCAGGATGGAATTGACACCATACCCTGCGTACACATCCAGGCCGCCTGAAACTCCATAGTCACCGATGAGGAGTGAATCGTCTCCCGGGTTCAAAAAGACGGGTATTCCACCGTAAAGCTCAAAACGCCTGCCCCTGGAGTGCCAGAGTGTAAAGATGGGCTTAAACTCCATTGCCCCGGGTGAAAATTTCTTTTTTTCTTCGGAGTTGTAAGGATACATGCTTCCGAAATAAAACGGTGCTGCAACGGAAAGAGAAACA
>JAJRZV010000051.1 GCA_024275095.1 bacterium
GAAGAAGCGAGCCCGGAATTTTCACTCCCATTGTAATAAGCTGTGCAGCAAGTGAAGGTTTTGGTGTGCTGGTGTCATCCTGTGATGATGCTGGAATGTCGCCCCCTGAATTTGTCAAACGAACGGTCAATAAAATCACCTTTTTTCTTTATTTTTCCGCATATTATCAATATAGCACCAAAAGCCAACCCGGGCAATTCGGAAGTTATTAAATTAGGTGTGAGTACTTCTGGTTTCGTTTATTGTGCGCTGGAGTTGTAATGTGCGTTTGATTTACGTATTCGGGATAGTTTCTCCTTAACCATGGTTACAATTTTACTACTCAACAGGGAACCAGAAACCTTCTTCCACACCTCTTTCCCACGTGCGAGAAGCTGGTTATACACGTTTTCCTTTAATTCAAGAGGTTTGAGCCCCCGATTGAGCATTTCCTGGTATGCGGTGCGGTTGTCTCTTC
This sequence comes from bacterium, assembly GCA_024275095.1. Classification (GTDB taxonomy): domain Bacteria; phylum JAJRZV01; class JAJRZV01; order JAJRZV01; family JAJRZV01; genus JAJRZV01. The sequence continues at coordinate 458 of JAJRZV010000051.1, forward strand.
GAATAATTTTCATGAGAGGTTTTTCAAATTTTTTCCAGCACTCCTTTAACACCTTCTGTTGTTTTGGATCGAGTTTGTTGTAGGCCCAGGTGGATACGAGTACAGCTGCGGGGGTGTAGGAGAAAAACCACGGAGTAATGTACTTGAGCTGGGTAAACCACTGGAGGCCCACCACTGCGTAGTCCGTGCCGTATACTCCCTCCACCATGCCTGTCGATAGGGCCGTGTACACATCAGGTAATTGAAGAGGCACAATATTTGTGAAACCGAATCCCTTTAACGCTTCCAGGCCAATGGGATCTCCTGTCCAGTAGAACATGCGGGTATTGAGAAAGTCCTGGAGTGTTTCTATTTTCCGGGTGAAGTAAAATCTTACGAGCCCTACTTCCAGGAATCCAAGAAGCTCAAAACCTTTCTGCCTGAACATTTCGCTGAACTCTTCCTGCATGCTTTCGAGCAGATAATCCACTTCCTTTTCATTTTGGAAAAGAAAGGGCAGTTCCAGAACTCGAATATCAGGCGTAATTAATCCCAAGCCCACGAGCGTAAAGGCGGCACCGTGCAGTTGCCTTAGCCGGACCTTTTTAAGTTCCGCGGGCTCGTCGCCCATTGTTCCACCGAGGAACCACTGGATCCTCAGCTTATCTGATGTCTCTTCGGCTACGCATTGTGCAAATCGTTTCCCGTAATCCGCCCACGAAGAATCTTCAGGAGAAATGGCCGCCAGCTTCAAGGTGATAGCAAAACCTGGCGTTGAAAAAAGAAAAAGGTTGGTCAATAAAACCTTGATAATTTTTCCGATCATTGGGTATTTGACGTGTGCTCTTTCCTCTGACGATATTCGTTGAGGAGCGTGACAATTTCCTGATAGAGCTTTTCCCCCTTAATCATTTTTGCAATGCGGCGGTTAAGTTCTTCCGAACGCTTTTGGAGTTCTAAAAAGTCTTCTTTTCGACGGAAATTCACGGGTTTCAATCCTGACTTGATAAATTGCTCATATGTTTTCTGATTGAGTTCTCGTACACTGTCTCTCAATATGGGGAAATATTTCTGCCAGGCTTCCTTGATAATGTTGCGAAGATCCGGAGGGAGCATGTTGTATATTCTTTTTGTCAGTACAATTCCCCCGGACGTATAACCGGCGATCATCTGAGATACGTACTTTGCTTCTCTGTACCACTGGAGCCCGAGTGCTGCATAGGGTGGACAGTAGAATGTATCAACCATTCCTGTCTGGAGGCCTGGCAGTACTTCTGTGATATTGAGAATTACCGGGGTAACTCCAAGACCCTCACGAGCCATGATTTCCGCGAAGGGGTCTCCAGACCAGACCCACACACGGGCTTTTTTGAAAGCGTCAAAAGTATCCAGTTTGTATTTAGAAAAAAACCTTACCCCCCCGACTTCGGTCCACCCTATCAGTATGAAATTGTTTTTTTCCGCAATGGCTGCAAATTCATTAAACAAACGCTCACGGATATAATCCCACTCACCGTAATTCCGGTAAAAGAGCACAAGGTTGAGCAGGCGCACCTGAGGAATGATGCTGGTCAATCCGAATTCTGTGAGTGCTGCTCCCTGGAGCTGATTTAATTTCATCTTTCTTACAATATTGGGTTCGTCCCCCATAACTCCACCAGGGTAGTGGATGATTTTCAGGCGCCCCTGGCTGCGTTCCTCCACCTCTTTTTTAAACATCCGGTAAATTTCACCCCACTGGCTATCTTCCGGCGCAATGGAAGCTATTTTGAGTATTATGGGAGATTCGGCGAATGCCGTTAGGGTAAAAGCCAGGTATGCACTACACCATATTAACGCTTTGAACTTTGATTTAAAAATTGTAAATAATGCCATATCCCCTTTTTTTCTTTTACTATTTTGCCGAAAGGATGTCAAAGCTTTTTTTGCGATTTTTTCTCAAACCTCCGGGGCCTGGTCTCAACATTGGACATTCGCTATTTCATACTAAGGTTTTATGTGGGGTTTGGCACGTGGTTGGAGATCGCTTTATAAAAATTGCTTCGGTCGTTTCACTTCCTCGCAATGACTGGGGTGGTATGCACGTAAAACTCCTTGAAATTTTGAAGGATCGTTGAAGGTGGGGGAAGAGTAGCTTCAGGATTTTAAAGAATAATGTGTACCTTCCCGCGGATGTAACGACGCCTGTATGTCCAGCGGGTAATGAGTAAACCAGCGATGAATCCGCCCACATGTGCTCCAAAAGCTACCCCTGTGGGTACCGGAGACGTGAGCCCGAAAAATTGATACATAAACCAGAATATCAAATAAATGGACGCCGGAATTTCGATGATTTCGATGAATATAAAAAAGAAGAATAAGGTTCTAACCCGTGCGTGGGGATAGAGATAGAGATATGCTCCGAGAACTCCAGATATGGCGCCACTTGCTCCCACCATGGGAACAGTGGAGGAGGGGTCAAGAACGGCTTGAGTTAAGGCAGCAGCAGTTCCACACGTAAGATAAAATATCAAGAATTTAATATGACCGTAGAAGTCTTCCACATTATCTCCGAATATCCACAGAAAGAGCATGTTTCCGATAATGTGAAGGAATCCTCCATGCATGAACATTGATGTGAAGATGTTTATTATCGGGGAGTACCCTGTATAGGGTGGGAGTTCATGGTAGAAAAGTTCGAAAGGAATAAAGCCCCATGCGTATATAAAATTCTGGGCCTGTTTGCCAGCGGCCAATTCTAATAAAAAAACCAGCACGTTCAGTGTAATAAGCCCGAAGACAACGAGAGGCAAACGTGATGAAGGATTTACATCGCGGAAAGGCAACAGCATTTATACCTCTGTTTCAGCAGGTGTTACAGATGCAGGCACCTTCAGTGTTTAAAATGACGAATCCCGGTAAATACCATGGCCATATTGTGTTCGTCCGCCGCCCGTATTACTTCTTTGTCTCTCACAGAACCACCGGGCTGAATAACCGCTCTGATACCTGCTTCGGCAAGCACATCTATAGAATCCCGAAAAGGGAAGAATGCGTCAGATGCAGCCACGGCACCCTCGGTGGATCTGAGAGACTTTGATATAGCGATTTTAACAGAGTCCACGCGGGACATCTGCCCAGCACCGATACCGATGGTGGATGTACTGTCTGTAATGACAATGGCATTGGATTTTACGTGTTTGACAACTGTCCAGGCAAATTTGAGAGCAGAAAGTTCCTTTTTGGTGGGCTGGCGCTTTGTTACGACTTTAATATCGGAACTTTTAAGAAGGTGCGTATCCCTTTCCTGTACTAGAAGTCCTCCTTCTACACTTCGGTGGTCATAAGGTGCGTATTTTAATCCTTCAAATGGGATTTTCAAGATGCGGAGGTTTTTCTTTTTCTTGAGAATTTCAAGTGCACCTTCATCGTAGTCAGGTGCTATCACCACTTCGAAAAAATGCTCTGACATGAGCGTGGCTACTTCTTCTGTCACCTTCTTGTTAAAAGCCACAATTCCTCCAAAGGCGGATTGAGGATCGGTTTCAAGAGCCTTTTTGTAAGCATCGGTTACGCCCTTGGTAGAGATGGCCACGCCACAGGGATTCGTGTGTTTGACAATAGCAACGGCGGTTTTCTGGAAATCTTTGACAATATTGAGTGCCGCGTCTGCGTCCAGGTAGTTGTTATACGAGAGTTCTTTCCCGTGGAGTTGTTCTGCACGGGCGATAAATACACCCGGTGGCATGGGAAGCTCGTAGATGGCTGCTTTTTGGTGGGGATTTTCTCCGTATCGAAGAGATGCCTTTTGAGAAAGGGTGAGCGTAATCACACGCGGCATTTCTTTTTGTTGAATTTTTGAATTGAAGAACTGAGAAATGTGAGTATCATACCACGCGGTATGGTTGAACGCTTTTGCTGCAAGTGCAAATGACGTCTTTTCAGACACAAATCCCTTGTTCTGTAACTCGTGAAGTACAAGCTGGTAATCGGTAGGGTCAACGATTACCACTACGCCTTTAAAATTCTTGGCTGCCGCTCTAAGAAGAGACGGCCCACCTATATCTATCATTTCAAGGATGTCATCCAGTGTGGCCGTAGGGTCACTTGCTGCATCGGTGAATGGGTAAAGATTTACTGCCACGAGGTCAATAAATGAAATGTTGTGTCTGCGAAGTTCGTCCTCGTGTATTTTGGAACCTCTTATCGCAAGAATTCCTGCAAATATTTTGGGATTAAGGCTTTTTACACGTCCGCCAAGCATTTCAGGAAATCCCGTGTATGCTGAAATCTCAATCACGGGAATTCCGCTTCTCTGGAGAATTTCCGCTGTTCCTCCAGTGGACAGTATTTCCACTCCCAGTTCCATGAGTCCACGCGCGAAGTCGTCCACATAGGTTTTGTCATAAACACTGATAAGGGCTCTCTTGACTCTTGGCACGGCATCCCTCCTGAAAATCAGGGTTAAATCAGCATGCGCATATTATTACAATCCCGCATTTGACTCAATGGTAAGTTGTAATTTCTGATCCCGGTTTTTACCACCCAGCCGCAGGATTTTTGGAGAAAATCAGTTTTCAGTACTGTGTTTCCGCCGGGGGATCTCCGATAACTTTCACAATGACAGTACGACGTCGCGGTCCGTCGAGTTCATAAAGAAATATTCCCTGCCATTGTCCAAGATCCACCCGCCCTTCGCTGACGGGAATAACCACGCTTGAACCAACGAGAAGCTGTTTGAGATGGGCCGAGGCATTACCTCCGCCGTGCTGGTTGTGCAAATACGAGGGTTTGTTGGGGATCTGTTCTTCTAAAAAATTATCTATATCAACAGGCAGGAAACGGTCCGTGTTGCCCAGGTAGATACCCGCGGTTGTATGGCCTGTGAATACGAGCACCATTCCATCGTGTATTCCACTTTTGTGAACAATAGATTCAACCTGTCCAGTGATATCAAGACTTCCTGACTTCCGTGTTGTTTTCAACAGTATTTCACTTGTGTAGACCACTGGCTCCCTCCTGTGGAATTTTTATATTAAGGATTCTTGTCCAACCTGCGGTTCTCAAAGAAGGAATAAATATTTTTACCCATCTTCCTTCTCGTGCGAGTGGAACCACTCGCACACCTCTTTCAAAAGCCCCTGCCACCCGACAGCGAATTGAAGGACATGTTCTTATGACCCCCTTCCGCTGGGTTATAAGAAGTTTCGGACGTGGAGGGGTAGACCAGCTGGGTTTCATTTTCGTTGCAGACGGTACAGGTGCAGCACACCCCAGCCTGGTAAGAATGCTTTCTCCTGTTTGCAATTTCTGGGCTGTAATGATTGCTCCTGTTTCTACGTTTACGGCCTTCACAATAATTTCGAGCCCGTTTTTCAATTTGTAGTACTTACCAAGTAAAACCACGTTAACTCCCAAAAGTTTCCCGGCTTGGGGTGCAGATGATTCATCTATCAGTCCTGAAATAGAGAACTTTTGTTCTTTGAGAACAGCGCTTACCTGCGTGCGCTCTACAATTGTAAACTCAGGATACCTGGTGAGTATGGTTGATAAATTATCAGCCAGGTAATCACCAATTGGACATTCCTTCTCGAGAGGCCCGGAAAATGAAAGCACAGCGATTCTCTTTTCCGGCAGTGTTCTGAGTTTTTCCACCAGTGCGCTGATGACTGAGGGGAATGTCTGTTCTTTTTCAGGAACAGGAGAAGTAATTGTTCTTTTCTCGGGCGGAAAAGGAAGAGGTCCGGCAGAAGGTCCTGGTGCACATGCGGAAATGGTAAGTGTCAACATGAGGGAACTAATTGAAAAGATTGTACCTGAAATACAAACAGTACCGTCGGTTTTCATCGGGTGTCCCCGTGAATTGATATGCCCAGTACATCCACCATGGAGTAAATTCCTGGTTCGCGCCCCTGCACCCATTCGGCTCCTTTCACAGCTCCTCTTGCAAAAACCATGCGTGAGTGAGCTCTGTGAGTAATTTCGAGTCTTTCATCTGGTCCGAGAAAATAGACGGTGTGGTCGCCCACAACATCTCCACCTCTCAACGCCATTACACCGATCTGATTTTGAGGTCGTGGACCTGTCCGTCCCGAACGTCCGAACATCCCGGAAGACTGAACCGTCATTCCCCGTGCTTGTGCAAGCACATCGAGAAGTTTGAGAGCTGTGCCACTGGGTGCATCAACCTTGTTGCGATGATGTATTTCTGCAATTTCTATATCAAATTCAGGCCCCAGAGCTGAAGCAATAATTTTTGCAACGGCGAACAGCATGTTGACCCCTGGAGACATGTTGGGGGACTGGACTACAGGAACTTTTTGTGAAAGGGCCTCTATTAATCTGAACACATCTTCACCGAGTCCTGTTGTACCTGTAACAAGGGGAATGCTGTGCGTTTCACATTCTTTGACGGCTGTAGCGGTTCCATCCGGAGTCGAGAAGTCTATAACCACGTCGGGCTTTTCCGGAATATCGCTTATAAATGAGCGTATGGGAATGATTTTTTCGTGATGGGAGGTAATATATGTATTGCACATCGAGTGATCCGGGCGCTCAAGCCCACCAACTACCACGTGTCCGGCTTCTTCCGCAGCCTGGATAACCATGCGGCCCATGCGGCCGCACGCGCCGACTACAATAATTTTCACCTTACGACTACCCCGTAGCGCTCGAGTGTTTTCTTAAGCCTGGCCCTGTTTTCTTCACTCATGGGTGTGAGCGGGAGGCGGAATTCGGCATTCATCCTGCCCATAATTTGTAGAGCCGTTTTCACCGGAATAGGGTTGGTTTCGATAAAAAGTGATTTGTTGATCTCGGCCAGGTCGAAATGAATCCGGCGTGCAGTTTCCCAATCGCCGTCAAGTGCACTTTTGACCATCATTGAGACTTTGTCGGGAAGGATGTTTGCGGTAACAGAAATGACGCCTTTACCTCCGAGTGTGAGGATGGAATATGTGAGACCATCATCGCCCGAAATGACTGCAAACGAAGGGTCACACAACCTGATAATTTCTGAAATTTGAGCAAGATTCCCTGAGGCTTCTTTGATTCCCACAATATTTTTAAATTCAGCGACCTTCGCTACGGTTTCAGGAAGCATGTTCACGCCTGTGCGGCCTGGTACATTATAGAGAATGATAGGAATGTTTACTGATTCTGATACGGCTTTGAAATGTTCGATCAGTCCTTTTTGTGTTGGTTTGTTGTAATAGGGTGTTATGACCAGAGCACCATTTGCACCTACCTTCTCGGCAAAGCGTGTAAGGTGTACAGCTTCGCGTGTTGAGTTTGAACCGGTACCCGCAATGACCGGTACGCGACCTGCCACATGATCGACCGTAATTTCAATAAGGCGTTGATGTTCTTCGTGGGAAAGGGTGGCAGATTCTCCTGTTGTTCCGCATGGAACAACAGCAGAAACCCCGTTATCAATAACCCAGTCTATGTGCCTTTTAAATGAGGGAATATCAATTTCCCCGTTTTTAAAAGGGGTGACGAGTGCTGGAATTGCGCCTTCAAACACCTGGTACCTCCTGTGAAATGTTTTTATTCAGTTTTCCCCAAAGGTTGAAGCTGTGTCAACGAAAATGACCTGTCACCCTAAAGTGGACTCGCCGATTGCAGCGCGGGCCAGTTCGTACGCTCTGCTCGCATCTGCCAGAGCGGTTTCCGCATCCTGACGTGTAAAAAGATTTTTCTTTTTATTTGTCCATTCATCGGTATAGAAACTGAAATCCCACTCGTTGTGCAAGCCTTTGAATATCCCCGCGAGCTCGGTGATCTGGTTACACGCTTTACCGTGAAATCTGTGAGTAATGGTTTTTAAAAATGTGGCGGTGGTCACGTGACCCGGAATTTCAATTCCGTAGGCACGCAGGAGTGCCCGGATAGAAAAGGTTATGCTTTCAATGGCTTCTCTCACTACTACGTTCCAGAACTGGTCCTGAAGTGCGCGGCGGCCCTGTTCAAGGTGATACCGTGACTGTTGAAGGCTCGCTGGTGCGTATTCCACCACATGCGGCGCTTTCCAGTACCATAACCGGCCGATCCACACGCGCTGAGCCCCTTTTTCTTTCAGATACGAACGAAGTTTCGCGATTTTGTTGGTGAAGAACCAGTCCTTGTCGTAAAGCACCACAGCGTCTTCGGTCATGTCCAGATAAAGGGGTGAAAATGTATCAAGCTCGTTCACACTTTTTACAAGAACAATTACGTCCGTAAGGATGCCTTCTTCATGGTAAAGGATTTCAACATCACGATTGAGTGAACGCAGGGCTTTCTCCACGAGTGAGTACCTCTCTCTCCGGGCTTCCGGCAATTCATTGAAAACCGCGAGGATATTGATGTCTGAGCTTTCGTGACAATCACCGCGTGCCACTGAACCGTAGAGGACAACTGAAACAATACGCTCGCGGTAAAACTCCAATAGGTCATCCCGTACTCTTTCGGCAAGAGATAGCAGTTTTTGACGCAGAGGTTGTTCGTTCATAGCGGTTGTCCTCTTTTGACCATGTCCAAGAATTCCTGCTCGGAAATAATTTTTACCCCGAGTTTGCGGGCTTTGTCATATTTTGATCCCGGGTCTTTACCTGCCACCACATAATCAGTTTTGCGACTGACACTAGACGAGGCCTTGCCGCCCATCTGTTCTACCAACCTTTTTGCCTCGTCTCTCGTCATGGTCTCCAGTGCTCCTGTGAATACGAATGTTTTACCCTTAAAAGGCCCTTCGGCGATAGCTTTTTCGGATTGGGGACTGACACCAGCTGCGAACATCCTTTCGATGCTGCGCAGGTTTTCTTCGTTGCTGAAGAACCTGACAATGGATTGTGCCACCTCAGGCCCTATTCCTTCGATCTCCAGCAA